>WFOJ01000218.1 GCA_015488125.1 Mariprofundaceae bacterium | reverse complement strand
TGTGACCAGAGATCGCCCAGGTGGTTTTCCAGTGGCGTGCCTGTCATGCACAAACGATGATTAGCCTCCAGTTGCCGAATCAGTTGCGAACTGCGGGCATTGGGGTTTTTGATGTACTGCGCCTCATCCAGCACGATGATATGCCAGTGCTGCGCCTGCAAGACATCAAAATCACGAATTAACAGCGGATAGGTAGAAATCACCAGGTCAGCGCTGGCAATATCCGGGAAATGCAGGTTGCGGGACTGACCGTGAAGAATCAATACGGATAATGCCGGCGCAAAGCGCCGGGTTTCGCTGGCCCAGTTATGCACCAGACTGGTCGGGCAGATCACCAGTGCCGGTTGCCGCAGTCGTCCTGCTTCTTTTTCGGTGAGAATATGGCTGATGGCCTGCAATGTTTTGCCCAGCCCCATATCGTCAGCCAGTATGCCGTGCATGCCGATGCGGGCCAGCATTTGCAACCAGTTCAGGCACTGTTGCTGATAATCGCGCAGTTGTGCCCGCAAACCTGCTGGTGGCGCAATGTTTTCACAGATGTCGGGTTGCAGCAGCGCCGTGGCTTTTTCCAGCCAGGGATCCGGGGAGACCTGCACCTGTTGTTCCTGCAAGCGCCTGCGCAATGTGGCGAGCTGGGTGACAGCCAGCGGTTGTTGGGCAAAAACGCGCTGCATATAATAAAGAATATTGGCCAGCATGTCACCGGGAACGGACAGGATCTGACCGTGAGGCAATGGCAGGGCAATGGCCGCTTGCAGGCGCAGTTCTTCCAGTTCCTCCGCTTTCAGGCAATCGGGGTGTTCCTCGACCCAGGCGGCAATGGCTTCGTTAAGATCAATCTGATCGCCATCGTCCAGTTGTACGCGTAGCTGCGCCTGACCAAACCAGCCATCACCTTTCGTCTCCAGCAGCCAGTGATCAACGCTGGCCAGCTGGTGACGGAATGAAGGGTGAAAGATGACCTTGATGCCTTCCTCTGCTGCCAGTTGCGGCTGTTTTTCGACCAGCCATTGCGGCCACTGACGCGATTCCATGAGGGTGAACTGGTGGGCTTGAAGCGGCGCCTGCTGTAGCCAGGGAACCTGATTGTGCAGGTCGTAACGGTGCAGCAGTGTCAGCGCTCGTTGTTCCACGCTGAAATCGCGGCGGTAGTCGGTAATCGTCTGTTGCTCGACCATGCGCAGCATGGCTTGCTGATCGCTGACCCATGGATGCCGCTGGCCACCTTCGTATTCCAGCCATAGCTCAGCCAGATGAATATGCGGTGGGAGAATACCTTGATAAATATCAGGTGTTGGTACGGTGTGAAGTTCCACTACCGCCTGCACTTGCGTGTTGATGCTGCGATAGGTCAGTTTCCAGGGCTGTGGAATGCCGACAGGGAGTTGCTGGATGATAGCGGTTCTTTCTTCTTCACTGCAATCAGGCGATAGCGTAGGAAGGTGTAGCAGTCGATCAATATCATGATCACCTGCTGGCGGGGTGATGCGCCCGCACTGACCCTGAATGGTATCCAGATACCAGGGTGGAGAGACGGGGATTAGTAGCAGGCCGGGAACATTGGGAAGCAGGTCAAGGCGTTGTTCTCCCCGTTGATTGATATGCCATTGCCATTGTCCGGGCAAGGCATCGCCCAGGCGGAGAGCGGTGCCATGGGGGGTGTTCCAGTAGCAACGGCCTGTAGTGAGCAATTGCTTTAGCAGACTGACATCATCTTCCCCACGCAGTTGGTAATAGCGCCGGAGTGAGGCAGCCTGGTCGCTGGCAACCATACGCAGAATGCGAATATCCGCAGTCTCCAGCCAGGTCGGCGCATTGGCCTTGATGGCGTTGGCTGGCTGATAGCCTTGAAGCTGGCCATAATTGCCATTTTTAAGGCGGCGTGTGCTGTGAAAGCTGACAATCAACCCGTGTTTTTCATCCTTCTTCAACAGATAGATGATGCATTGTCCGGTGGATGTGTTTTTTTTGCGGCTGATTGCCTTGTTGTGATCCAGCGCGCCCAGCCAGGCGGAAAAAGGAGAGGGTGGGGCAGTTTCTTCTGTTGTTGTTTCTTCTGTTGTTTCCAGCGATTCATTTTGAGGTTGGTGCTGCTGTTGCATGGCAGCATATAGCGTGGCTGCAATATGACGGCAATTAAAGGCTGTCGGGCAGCTACAATTGCCTTTGGGCAGGTTCTCTTGCCAGCGGATCATGACGCTGTGTTGTTCGTGGCGATCGTCATCGACGACCGCCGTGATAATATCATCGTCCAGTTTGAGTTGGTGAACTTTGCCCTGACGTTGTGTCAGTTGCCCCCGGGCGCTTGTTGCTTCATCCAGGTTTTGTCGAATCATTGCCTCCGAAATGGTAGGGAATGTCATGATGTTGTCCTGTGTTGTTTCAGTGTGTGTAGTTCGTCACGATAACGGGCAGCATCCTCAAAACGCAAATCGGCAGCGGCTTCCGTCATCAGACGTTCCAGTTCATGCATGCGTTGGGTGCGTTCCCTTGTGTTCAGGGAACTGGCAGGAGGTTCAGCTACTTGCGGAATGGAGCCATAATCCAGATTATAGATATGCTGCAGGCTGTCGGCAATATCCTTGCGGATGGTCTGCGGTGTAATATCGTGTTGCTGATTCCACTGTTGCTGCTTGTGACGGCGGCGGGCTGTTTCATCCATGGCTTTTTGCATGGATGCTGTGATGCGGTCGGCGTAGAGGATGACATGCCCTTCTGCATTGCGGGCAGCGCGGCCAATGGTTTGGATCAGCGAACGATGGGAGCGCAAAAAACCTTCCTGATCCGCATCAAAAATACATACCAGTGCGACTTCGGGCAGATCCAGTCCCTCGCGCAACAGGTTAATACCAATCAGGATGTCAAAGCTGCCAAGACGCAAATCACGCAGGATTTCCACGCGCTCAATGGTATCAATATCAGAATGCAGATAGCGCACACGCATGCCAAGTTCCTGTAGATAGCTGGTTAAATCCTCGGCCATGCGCTTGGTCAGGCAGGTGCAGAGAATGCGGTGGCCCCGTGCAATCACCGGTGCCGCAGTGCGCACAAAATCATCCACCTGATTGCTTGCCGGGCGGACTTCCGTTTGAGGGTCAAGCAAGCCGGTGGGACGAATCACCTGTTCAGTGAAAACGCCCTGACATTGTTCCAGTTCATAATCACCGGGTGTTGCCGAGACGTAAAGCACTTGTGGCACCCTGGCTTCAAATTCAGGGAATTTCAGTGGCCGGTTATCCAGTGCCGAGGGCAGGCGAAAACCAAAATCCACCAGCGTTTGCTTGCGCGCCCTGTCACCCTTGAACATGGCACCAATCTGCGGCACGGTAACATGCGATTCATCGAGAATGACCAGCGCATTATTGGGCAAGTAATCCAGCAGGGTAGGAGGCGGCTCACCGGGAGCCTTGCCGGTTAAATGCCGTGAGTAGTTCTCGACACCGCTGCAAAACCCTGTTTCCTGCATCATTTCCAGGTCAAACAGCGTGCGTTGTTCCAGCCGCTGGGCTTCCACCAGCTTGTTTTCGCGGTGCAGTTCAGCCAGGCGTTCGTGTAATTCTTCGCGGATGGCATCCATGGCGCGTAGCAGTTGTTCGCGGGGGGTGACAAAATGCGATTTCGGGAAAATCGTATATTTATGCAGCGATTCCAGTCGTTTGCCGGTAAGCGGATCAAAGCGGCTGATGGCTTCAATATCATCGCCGAAGAATTCAATACGGATGGCAAAATCTTCGGCATGAGCGGGAAAGATTTCCAGCGTGTCGCCACGCAGGCGAAAGCAGCCCCGGTGAAAATCGGTGTTGTTGCGCTCATATTGCAGTTCAACGAGCTTGTTAATGGCCTGTCGTTGATCCATGGTGCGTCCTGTTTCTACGTAGAGCAGCATATTGCTGTAAGCCTCAGGGCTGCCAAGGCCGTAAATACAGGAGACGGAGGCAATAATAATCACATCTTCGCGCTCAAGCAGGGCGCGGGTGGCAGCGTGGCGCATGCGGTCGATATGCT
>WFOJ01000217.1 GCA_015488125.1 Mariprofundaceae bacterium | reverse complement strand
CACATCATGCAGGCGATCATCTCTGCCTGTGGCAACATTCATAATGCGATAACGGTTATGGTATTCTGTTCTGTCAGGAATAAAATCAAAATCCAAAATGTTGATGCTGATCACCTTTTTCAGTTCCCGGAACATCATACCTTCGCTTAATTGCTCCGTTACCAGTTTGGACCAGTAATAAATGGCACGTTTGTCAAAACTCAGATCCTGACTAATCTGCATTTCCACATTAAACCAGCGCCCCGTGGCATCCCGCGCTTTAATATCCAATACCGACATCTTGTCCGCCAGGTAGTCCGCCAGGTTGTAGGGGTTGCGCAACTCAAGATCGACGACCTGATCTTCCTCAGTGACGATGGCATTGATCAGTGATATCAGCAAATCCTTGTTTTCTTCGCTGCCAAACAGCTTTTTGAACGCAAAATCGACTCTCGGATTGATGTGACACATACCGATTAGCTCAGTACTTTGTGATCAAAATGTTTTACGCACCAACCGCATTGGCTTGCCATTAACATAGCCAAGCGCATATACTGCAATTTGATAACGCGAGGGACCAATCCATGTATTGCTATAGGCATCGCAGGCAATAGCAAACAGTGATGGATTTAGCAACGAACAACCTGCGGCCGTTGTCCCGGGGTAGGCCGATGTCGTTACGCCATTGGGATAGGTGACAGTCTGCCCTGGTGCAAGCTCAGTTGTTGCATAAGGTGAAATCGGCGTCGGCGCTGCAGCCCCGCCGTAGGCATCCAGCGGCAGAATTTGCGTATCACGCTCGTTACCGTAAGTATCGCGAATACTCGCCGTCAGCCAGGCCACTGCACCATTTTGCGGAATATCATCGCCAACCACCGGCGGATTCTGGTGAGGAACGATGGGAAAATCCGGGGTGACATGGCCATAAGCATCAATATCAATCTTGATGTAGCGCGGCAATGTTACACTGATATTGTCAAACACCGGCGGATTGATTTTAGCATCCGGCCAAACGATCGCTCTGGCAGCAAGTGGAGAATTATCAAAATACATCACCTGCCCCGTGGTGCCATCAAAAATCACACCTGGCGCAGTATTTGCGTAATCATCAATTTCCACCGGGCCGGGGTTGGAAAGTCCAGCGAGCAATTCCTGATAATCGCCGGACGTATAAGGGTCCATTTGCCCTCTGGGTGGCACTTCCCCAAAAGGCGCATTACCTGCGCCGTTGCGCAAAAACGTTCCTGAAACACCACCGGCATAACCCGAGTAACTGTCCAGTTCGGCATCGGACTGCAAGACCCAAAGCATGTAGTTAGCCGCTGTTTCAGCGTAATAGTAGGCCTGCGTGGTTTGTTGAGCGGCGGCGCTCATTTTCTGTGTGGACTGGCTGCCAAAATACACTGTTAATGACAACATTGTCAGCAAAGCCAGTATCATCAGGGCTGTTGGCAATACAAAGCCACGTTGCGTCTTGTTCAACACATTCCGCATCATCAGTTGCGACTCCATACCTTGAAACTAAGCGATACCGTTCGCTGCACCTGATTTTGATCCTGATACAGGGAATAGAGATCGATATTCAAAAAAGCATTGGCATAGGGGTTGGTTCCCAGCGGCGTAACAACCATGCCGTTGACCGGATCCAGATCCCGAACCACCTGCTGAGCCGCACCATTATTGCATGTGCCATCGCTATTTTCCGGACGTTTCCATATCAACTCATAATAAGCCGGTGTCACACCGGGTTTTTGCCGATACTCAAAATAGCCTGCAGGACAGTTGCTTCCCGCTGGTGTATAGGTGATCCGCGTCGGTATGCCCTGTGTAATCGTCGTCAGGGTCGCTTGCGCCGAACGCAGTTCCGTTTGCATGATATGAGAAACGGTATACAAATCTCCCATGCGTTCGGTTCTGTCTGCCAGCGTACTGGAAAGCCGGGAGTTACTGACAAACACAGATGACAGGCCAGCGAGAATCACCATGCCAATCACCAGAGTGATCATCAGCTCAATGAGCGTAAAGCCAGCTGTTTGTTCGTCGTTTATCATTGTGGCAACCTCGTTAAATGCGTCAGCATCACCTGCCGGGTTTCACCCTTGTATTGCCAGCTGACTGTCACAGATCGCGTATAGGGGGTAATGGCAACACCACCAGGCGGTGTGTAAGCTGGCATTGGCTTCCAACTTACCGTTCCACCAGCAGTCGCAGGTGGCATGGGCGCTTTAGCCGGACTGATGCTCGCGGTAATGGAGAAGGATGTTTTATTGCTGCCGGTGCTAACGCAGGTTGTCGGTGTATCCAGCGGCAAGGTGGTTAGCCCCGCAGCACACTGCACAGATGGCGGGTTCGTTGTATTGCTCTGCTGCCATTCCTCAATGATCTGCTCAGCCATGTGAACAGCCGTCAGACGCGCTTCGGAAGTCACTTCGCTCTGCAAAATCGATGTATAAAACGTCTGTAAGGCCAACACACCGATACTGACGATCACCATGGCAAGCATGGCCTCAATCAGCGTAAAACCGCGCTCAGAAGAGAAAAGACGATTGGGATGCATCAAGGTACTCACTTGCATTGATTGTTGATGATTTGATTTTGATTACACATATAGGCCCGGCCCACGATATTCACCACTACCCGGTTCTTCGATGAGCCGGAAAGCACATCAACAGATGTATTGACAGATGTGCCACGCGGACTGAACGAGATATTGGGAGGTAACTGCGTGGTACTGTTTTTTTTGGTCATTTTCAGGCCGTTGGCGTAGCTATTGAGATCGACTACAAGATTTTTGCACGATGTGCACGTGCAGCCTGGTGTTGTATCCGCATCAACAATGTACACATTGGTCTGCCCCTGTACGCCCGCGCAATTATTGGGGTCGGAAAAAGCAATCCATATTTTTCTGCTTTGCGCCATGGCGGCCACCCGGCTCTCTTTCAAATGAAACATCAACGAATGTGCGGCATTTTTTACCGCGCCATCATGCCACCACTGCTGCAGCGCCGGCATGCCTGCCACGCCCATCAGGGCCAGAATGGCCACTACCATCATCACTTCAACAAGCGTGAAACCGCCTGCCTGTTGCCTGTGACCCCTGCTTGTGTTTAGCCTTGGCTCAATGCGTAAGTTCATCATCATTTCCAAAGTGCTGGCCTTTTTCACCGTACTGGCTGTGATCTGCGGCACAGTAGCCTATTTTTATTTCTCCCGCAACCTGCCAACGCTGGTTTCGCTGGCGGCCTACCAGCCACCGCTGACCACCCGTATTTTCAACACCGATGGTGAGTTGCTGGCGGAATACGCCGATCAGCATCGCATCTTAACTCCGATCAATAACATCCCTGTGCGTTTACGCAACGCCTTTCTGGCAGCGGAAGACCAGCAGTTCTACCAGCATCCCGGCATTAATCCAGTACGCATCATCTCGGCAGCCATTTCCAATGCGCTTGCCGGTCATACCACGCAGGGAGGCAGCACCATCACCCAGCAGGTCGTCAAGAATTTTTTGCTTTCTCCCAAGCGCACTTATACGCGAAAAATCCGCGAGGCCATCCTAGCCTATCGTATTGAGCAAGTGTTTTCCAAAGATGACATTCTCTACCTTTACCTGAATGAAATCTTCCTGGGACGCGGTGCTTATGGCGTTACCTCGGCCGCATGGCGTTATTTTGGCAAAAACCTGGATGAGCTGACCTTGGCAGAATGCGCCACGCTGGCGGCCCTGCCCAAGGCGCCGTCCAAATATGCTCCGCATATCCATCCGCAGAAGTCCAGAGAACGCCGCAACCTCGTATTATCGCTGATGGAAAGCAGTGGCATGGCAAGCCATGAAGAGGTCGAAAAAGCCAAAGCTGAACCGGTGCATGCCGTTCGTCACCTGCCCGGCAACAAACTTCGTGATTCTTACGGCAATGAAATTTACCGCCAGTTGGTTAGTCGCTTTGGCGAAAAAACCATTCGCCAGCAGGGACTGACGGTGATTGTTCCCTACCAGCCAGCCATGCAGGATGCTGCTACCCGCGCCGTGCGGGAAAACCTGCTGGAGCTGGAGCAACGGCAATACTACCGCACCCCCAACGTTATTCCTGTTGGTCAGTGGGAAGCAACACTGGCAAAATGGAAGGCACAACAGCATCCGGATCGTCCGCTGCGCAAGGACGAAATCATCCCGGCACTGGTCGAAGTCGTTCTTGATAACGGCGATCTGCAAGTTAATGATGGTCTCAATCGCTGGCAAATTCGCAAACCCAAATGGGCCTGGGCACGCAGCAAAACAAAGGAAGACCGTCAGCATGGTCGCCACTGGCGCGTCGGTGACCAGGTCTGGTTGCAGGGACTGGGCGATGGCGGCGTTCGTCTGACACAAAAACCCTCCATTGAATCGGCACTGTACGCTATTGATTTGCAGCGCGGTACGGTTATCGCCCGTGTCGGCGGCTTTGATTTTCACTTCAGCGGCTTTGACCGCGTTTCGCATAGCAAACGTCAACCGGGTTCATCGTTCAAACCGCTGCTCTATGCCACAGCCATGGACCATGGCTTAACGCCTGCATCCATTGTGATGGATACACCGATTGTTTTTGATTCCGGCAATACCGACAGTTTCTGGCGACCGGAGAATTATAAAAACAAATTCGCCGGGCCGGTCACTGTCCGTGATGCACTGGAGCATTCGCGCAACCTGGCTTCCATCAAGATTTTACAGGATATTGGCATACGCACCTTCACCCGCAAGCTGGCGGATTATCCGTTGAATCGACAATTTCCCAATCAGATGGCGCTGGCACTGGGCGTCACTGAGGTCAGTCTCAAGGCGCTGACCGAGTCCTATATTCCGCTGGCAGACCAAGGACGAAGCTGGGAACCTGTAGTAATTCAGCAAATTCAGGATCGCAGTGGCCGCACCTTGTTTCGCTCGGTAGCCGGCAACCAGTGCCAGACCTGCCATGCTGAACCCGTGCTGGCTGCCGGCGATCATATGAAACCCGCGCATCAGGTCATTTCCCCGCAAACAGCGTTTGTCACCGCCAATATGATGCGCGGTGTCATCGAACGCGGCACAGGCCGCAGGGCAAAAGCGCTTGGCCGACCGGCAGCAGGCAAAACGGGAACAACCAACGATCAGGTCGATGCCTGGTTCATAGGCTTTACACCACAGGTTCTAACGGGCGTCTGGACAGGGCGTGATATACCAAGGTCTATGGGGCGCCATGAAACAGGTGCGCATGCCGCGCTACCTGCCTGGCTGGCAGCCATGAAGGCGTTTCACAAAAATCGCCCCGTGGAAGATTTTCGCGAACCGGAAGGCATCGAATGGGTGATGATCAACCGTAAAACAGGCCGCTTAACCAGCGCCGCTGATCCGCAGGCCTTTCTGGAAGCCTTCAAAGCAGGCACAGCGCCACAGCCAGGTGTTCCTCCCTCGAACGCGCCAGCATATGAAAAACCACTATCATCTACACCAGCGGACAACGCGTCACAACCGTCCGATCTGACGCCCGTCACACACTCATCAAGCCATGATTTCTTCGATGATGAGCTATAATGCCCGCAGTGACAGGTTGTATCGATGAATGACACGACGGGACATCGGCAACGTCTGCGTCAGCGCTTTGCACGCCATGGCCTGCGAGGCTTTCAGGATTACGAGGTACTGGAATTACTGCTGACCTATGTGATCCCCCGCAAGGATGTCAAGCCACAGGCCAAAGCATTGTTGGAGCGCTTTGGCAGCCTGGCTGGTGTATTTGACGCCCCGGTTGAAGAAGTAAAAACCATTGACGGCCTGGGCGATGCAGCCGCCATTTTTCTACGCTTGCTGCGCGACATCAACTGGCGCTATCTGGAATGCGAGATGCAAGACACAAAAATTCTGGATAGTCCGGCGAAAGTCCGCGCCAGTCTGCGTATGGCTCTGCAGGGGCGCCGGACTGAATGTTTTGGCGCGCTGTTTTTGAATCAGCAACATGGCTACATGCAACAGGAGATTCTGTTCGAAGGTACGGTCGATCGCACTGCGGTGTTCCCGCGCGAAGTCGTGCGCCGCGCCCTTAGCTTGCAAGCCAAGGCGCTGATTGTTTTTCACAACCATCCCGGTGGCGGCGAGCAGGCCAGTCAGGCTGATATTGACCTGACCCGGCGTCTGGCCGATGCCTGCCAGGCTGTCGAACTGCGACTGCTCGATCACTTTCTGCTGGCAGGCAACAAGGTGCTTTCCTTTCGCGAACAAGGCTGGTTTACTTTTGAGTGAACAATGACACCGATGCAACTGCCCAAAGATTTTTTCACGGCCATGCAATTACAGGAATCACCGCCGGAATCCTGCATTATTGTTATTTTCGGCGCTTCCGGTGACCTCACCCGTCGTCTGCTCATACCATCGTTGTTCAACCTGTATTGCGATGGCATGTTACCAGCAGATTTTGCCATTCTTGGTGTGGCTATGGACGATTACCATAGCGAAAGCTTTCGCCAGAAAATGAGCGTCGATATTCGCCAGTTTTCTCGTCGCGAACAAGTGGATACACAACGCTGGACAACGTTTTGCGAACGCATCCACTACATGCGTGGACACTTTGATGAAACGCAGCTATTTGCACAACTCAAAAGCTTCCTGCAGGCCTTGAGGGGGCGCTACAGCATTAAAGACAATGTGCTGTTTTACATGGCAACACCACCTTCTGTTTTCGGTATGATTTCCAGCGGTTTGCGACAGGCCGGCCTGAACCAGGCCAGTGATGGCTGGCGCAGAATTATTGTGGAAAAACCCTTTGGCTCTGATCTGGCCAGTGCCCGCGCCCTGAACCGCCATATTCTTGCTTTCTGGCATGAATCGCAGGTATATCGTATTGATCACTACCTTGGCAAAGAAGCTGTGCAAAATCTGCTCGCCTTTCGTTTTGCCAATGGCATGTTTGAGCCACTGTGGAACCGCACCCATATCGACCACATCCAAATCACGGCCACAGAGCAGGTTGGCGTGGAATGGCGCGGTGGCTATTACGACAAGGCCGGCGTACTGCGCGATATGATCCAGAATCATTTATTCCAGATGATGGCCTATTTGTGCATGGAACCACCTGTTTCCTTTGAAGCAGAAGCGATCCGTAACGAGAAGTTCAAGTTGCTTAGCGCTGTGCGAATTCTGAAAGCTGAAGAAATCGCCAGTCACACCGTGCGTGGCCAGTATGGCGCCGGTACCCTTCCTGATGGCAGAATCGCCCGCCCCTATCGGCAAGAGCCCCTTGTCGCCCCTGATTCCAACACAGAAACCTTTGCCGCCCTGAAACTGTATATTGATAATTGGCGCTGGCGTGGCGTCCCTGTGCTGTTACGTTCAGGTAAGGCCCTGCGCACTCGTTCAACGGAAATTGTAGTGCAGTTTCGCCGGGCACCTGAGTTTACCTTTCGCGGCACGCCAGCCAGTGAGCAACTGGAGGCCAATCAGTTAATTTTTCGCATTCAGCCCAATGCCGGCATTGATTTGCGCATTCTTGCCAAGCGTCCTGGTCCTTCCATGCATATGCGCAAGATCAATATGCACTTTGATTATGGCGAGGCTTTTGTTACACAACCAGGGACGGGCTATGAAACCATGCTTTATGACTGCATGCACGGTGATGCCTCACTGTTTTCCCGTTCTGACCTGGTAGAGGCAGCCTGGCGTATTGTGCAACCTGTGCTGGATGCCTGGCAACAACATACGCCAGAGGATTTTCCCAACTATCCTTTTGGCAGTTGGGGGCCAAAAGCAGCCTTTGAACTGCCCGGCGGTGGTCACCGACACTGGTTAGCACGCACGCCGGAGGATGCCATTGCCCGCATTCCCATGTTGCGACATGCCAACGCTGCCATGCGTCAGGCTTTCGCCATGATGCTTAAACCCGTGGTGTATAACGCTGGTGACACCATCGTACGCTATGGCAGCGAAGGCAAGGAACTGTTTATTATTGAGCAGGGAACGGTGGATATTTGTGACCGTGACGGAATACCGGTCGATACCCTAGGTCAGGGGCAGGTATTTGGCGAACTGAGCATGCTGACCACTGAAAAACGCCGCGCTAACGTTATCGCCACCAGCTATTGCAACCTGTATTTAATGGAAAAACGCGATTTTTGTAAGGTTTTGATGGATAATCCGCCTTTTGCCGAATACATCCTGAACATTGCACGCGAACGCTATGACATTATCGTTAATGCTGATGACATTGTGAATCATCATAAGGAGAACAAACAATGAAACTGGCAATGATTGGCCTGGGCCGCATGGGCGGCAATATGGTGAAACGACTGGATCAGGATGGCCATGAAATTATCGCCTATGATGTGGATGCCAATGCCGCAGCCAGGCTAGCAGGAGAATGCCGGCAAGTGCATCCTGTCAACGACCTAACGGCACTGCTTGCCGCACTACCTGCACCCCGTGTTATCTGGCTGATGGTACCGCATCAATTTGTGGATGACAGCATCGGCGCTTTGCTCAGGGCGGGACTGCAAACTGGCGATTTGATCATTGATGGCGGCAATTCCAATTACCGCGAAGGCCAACAACGCGCTGCCATGCTGGCAGAACAGGGTATTCTGTTTGCCGATTGCGGCACTTCCGGCGGCATCTGGGGATTGAAAAACGGCTATTCACTGATGATCGGTGGCAGTGATGAGGCCATTGCTCTCATTGCACCGGCGCTTACCACGCTGGCTGCCAACGATGGTAAGGCATGGGCGCATGTTGGCCCTGTTGGGGCCGGGCATTTCGTCAAAATGGTACATAACGGTATCGAATACGGTATGATGCAGGCGTTCGCTGAAGGCTTCGAGCTGATGCAGGCCAAAGAGGAATTTCAGCTGGATGCGCACGCTGTTGCCAAAGTCTGGCAGCATGGTTCGGTGGTTTCTTCCTGGCTGCTGGATCTGATTGCCGATGCACTGGCGCAGGATGTAGAGCTCTCAGCGTTGTCTGACTGGATGGATGACTCCGGTGAGGGTCGCTGGACGATTCACGAATCCATCGACCTGGCCATTCCCACGCCGGTACTGACGCTGGCCTTGCAAGCTCGCTTCCGCAGTCGTCAGCGGGATACCTATGCCGGAAAAATCGTCAATGCCATGCGTGCCGGTTTCGGCGGCCATGCCATCAAACCGGCGGACGAGTGAATATTCACAACTTCACCGATGCCGAAGCGGTTGCCACCGCTGTTGCTGATGTGGTGATCCGCACGGTGCATCAGGCAGTGCGCGCTCGCGGCATCTGCCATGTGGCGCTGGCAGGCGGCACCACGCCGCGCCAGTGCTACATCCGGCTGCGACAAGCAGACCTGCCATGGCAGGCGCTGCATATCTGGTTTGGAGACGAACGTTGTCTACCCGTTGGCAATGACCAGCGCAACGATACCATGGCCGACGATGCCTGGTTGCGTCACGTCCCCATTCCATTGGCCAATATTCACCGCATCGCGGCTGAATCTGGTGCAGAACAGGCAGCCCGGGCGTATAGCGAAGCACTGACCGGCATCACCATTGATTTGGCCCTGCTTGGCATGGGCGAAGATGGTCATACAGCCAGCCTCTTTCCACATCATCCTGCAATCCATGCGACAGAAGCCGCTGTTGCAGTTCACCATGCGCCCAAGCCGCCTGCTGATCGCGTCTCCATGTCACTGGCGACGCTGAACGCTGCCCGTCAGCGGCTGGTCATGGCCACGGGGCGCAGCAAGCAGAGCATATGGGAGCGCATCACTCGTGAACATCTTCCCCACCTGCCTGTCTGTCAATTGCACCAGCCTGCGTGGTATATTGCCATCCCCTGAATACCAACAGCACTATCCCTGCATTGTCAGACATTCAGGGTGCAAACATCACCCCGATTCAGCGTGCTTTGCTCCCTTGTTCAGGAGCAGGTCTGCGCTTTCACATTGCGGCGCATAACCTTTGACTGTTGTCAGCAGTAACTGGCGAATAGCCTGAATATCATGACTGGCAACGGCTGTTTGCAATGCCGTGATGCGCTGCTTCATTTCCTTCCAGGGCAAGAAATCATCGCAAGCGCGCATGATCAGCGGATGCTGTGTGCCAGATACGGCATCGCCGATCAACAACTCTTCATACAGCTTCTCTCCTGGTCGCAGGCCGCTGAACTCAATGGCAATATCCCCATCGGGATGGTCATCATCGCGCACGCTTAAGCCACTGAGTTGAATCATTTGCCGGGCTAGATCAACAATTTTCACCGGTTCGCCCATATCCAGAATAAATACATCGCCACCTTCAGCCATCGCTCCGGCCTGAATCACCAATTGCGCAGCTTCGGGAATCGACATGAAATAACGGGTGATGTCAGGGTGGGTTACCGTCACCGGGCCGCCAGCCTGAATCTGCTGACGAAATAGCGGCACCACTGAACCGGAAGAACCCAGTACATTGCCAAAACGCACCATGGCAAAACAGGTATTGCCACCTTCGGCGCTAAGTGCCTGTAACACCATTTCGGCAAAGCGCTTGCTGGCTCCCATAACATTGGTCGGACGCACGGCCTTGTCTGTCGAAATCAGCACGAAGCGTTCAACACCGGCCCGTTGCGCCGCCTGTGCCGTATGCAGTGTGCCGAAAACATTGTTGGTGATCGCCTCACCAGGGTTATATTCCACCAGCGGCACATGCTTATAGGCAGCGGCGTGATACAACGTCTGCACACCAAAAGCACGGCACACGCGCTCTACCCGTGAGCCATCCACCACTGATCCCAACAGAGGAAGAATATCCGGCGTCATATCGCATTGGGCGCATTGCTGACGCAGTTCGCGTTCAATGCGATAAAGGGCAAATTCACTGGATTCCAGCAATACGATTCGGGAAGGACGGTAGCGCAACACCTGACGCGCAATTTCTGAACCAATAGAGCCGCCAGCACCTGTTAGCATCACTACTTTACCGCGTACATTGGCCGACATCAGAGCCGTATCAGGCCGCGCAGGCGTGCGTCCCAGTAAATCTTCGATCTCCACCTTGCGCAAGGTGGAAAGATGCACTGTATCGCTGACTAACTGCTCCAGCCCTGGCAATACCAGCAGACGAACATTCGCTGCTTCACAGGCCTTTAGCACCTTGTTTTTTAATGCCTTTGTTGCTGAGGGAATTGCCAAAACAAGTAGATCAGGCTGAATATCACGTAACACCGTTGACAATTCATGCGTGCCTGCCAGTACCCGCGTTCCCAGTATTTCCTGCCCTTGTTTGCGCGTGTCATCATCAAGAATACCCACTGGTACATAGTTACCGGATTTTTGCATCTCCCGCAGCAGTAACTCCCCCGCTCTGCCACCGCCAACCAGTAATACACGTTGTGCATGTTCATGCCGAAGATTAAGACGATGTTCCCGATAACCGCGATAAAGCACCCGCGATGCCAGCAGGCCTGCCAGTAGCAACAAGGGGTATAAGACAATCACGCTGCGAGGCAAGGCCTGTAGGCGAAACAGCACAAACGCCAACAAGTAGCTCACACTGACACCAGCGATCACAGCACGCGCAATATTAAGCGCATCTGGCATGGAAACATAACGCCAGATCCCCCGGTTTACCCTGGCCCAGGCGTAGGCAATAGCCTGTGAAGGCACGGCCAGGGCAATCAACAGCCAACCGGCACGCAAATGATCAGGGGGAATGTCGCCAAAATTAAAACGCAGCCAGAGCGCCAAAAATACGGCAAGTGGCACCCACAGCAAATCATGAGCAAAAGCAATAAGATAACGATAGTGCATATGGTATTTGGACAATCAGTGAATCAATAAAACCACTAACACCAAAGAGAGGCCGAGCATTAAATGGATATTACGGTGGGGTTGTCGTCTCAGCACAATTTTAATTGCCATCAGTACGGGAACAGATTCAATCAATGTAAGCTGAACAATCGCAGTTTCCTGCGCACTCAGGGCGTGACTGCTACGGATAAATAAAAAACCGGATGCAACCACAAGTAGTACCAGTACCTCAAAGCCGGAAGTGAAAAAATCACGTCCTTGCCGCCTGAACAATAGTTTGAGCAACACCCATACAGCCATGAAGACACTGAATGCAGCATAAATCATCTGGGTTCGTGTATTGCCCTCAAAGGCAAACACCGCCATAATAAACACGACTGACAGGAAGATCAGTCCATGCGCCACATGAAGACGATCAGTATGTGCCCGCCATGGGTATATCGCCAGCGTCAGAATTAACACGCTGGCCGTCAGCACAGCGTCATCATCACTGACATTCAGCGTGAGTGCGCAGGCAAGCAGCACCAACGGAATCATCCAGGTAACCAGTGGAATACTTTGCCCGGAAAGCGCCGTTATTTTTTTGTAGATCGCAATCTCAGACAATACGTTGCCACAGGAAGTCTCACGCCAATGATAGTGCCTGCGCTCCAGTAAAGCCATACCCGCGAACACAGCCAACGCCAGTAGTACGCCACAGAAAAACTGCACATACTCAGCCTGATCTCGCATCACAACAGCCAGCACACCAAACAACGTCATCACCACATATAAAATGGAGACAACAGCACCATGGGGAATCCCCAGCGCCAGTAATCGGTGATGCAAATGGGTCTTGTCTGGAGAAAAAGGGCTGCATCCCCGGCAAATTCGGCGACTCATCACATAGACCGTATCAAGAATAGGCAATGCCAGAATCAGTGCCATCGAAATTGGCTGAATCGACGAATCAGGTGTTCCGGCAAAAGCCACTGCCGTTGTCGCCAGGATGTAGCCCAGCATCAGGCTGCCTGTGTCTCCCATGAATACCCTGGCTGGATGAGCGTTATACACCAAAAACGCCAGCAAAGTTCCCATCAACACAAATAGCACCGGCAAACAATCAAAGCTGTGACCGGAAAAGCCGAAAAACGCCATGAACAAACAAGCGATCAACCCCAGGCCAGCAGCCAGCCCATCCAGCCCATCCGACAAATTCAGTGCATTGATCACACCAACAATACCCACCACCGTCACCAATGGCGCAAAACTGCCAGTAACAATATCACCAATGCCCAATAAGTTGCCCAATGAATGCAGAGAAACTCCGCTCCAGGCAATAAACACAATGGCAGCAAGAATTTCACCAATAAATTTTTGCCAGGATTTTATACCGAACATATCATCAATAATCCCGGTAACCGCAATCACCCCCACACCAAGAACAATCGCCTCCACATCACGCGAATCCAGACCGACAACCAGAAAACTGATCATCAAGCCGAACAACATCGCCAGGCCACCGGTACGCGGCATGGCATGCACATGCACCTTGCGCGCATCCGGCATATCCTGCATATTAAGCTGAGCCGCATAGCGTATAACAAAGGGTAACAACAGGGAAGTGATCAGCAGTGACATGATCATGGCAATCACATCATCGTAGCGAAGAAGCAATGTACTCATAACGAACCTCCGCTATCCATGCAAAAAAACGTGGTAATATCCCGATAGGCTTCAACGCCAAAGTGTTGCCAGCCCCCGATCGCGTTTCAGTGCCCGATGATTTCTTCAGGCTATTCAGGCATAGCTGAGCAAATGGTTAATTCCTCCGCCTGCGAGACACGAAAAGAACGCAGGCAAGCGTAGTGACAAAACGTATAACGTGCAATCATCGTCAAGCACATTGTCGCAAACAGCACCACATCATGCCGCTTGACAGTCGAACAAAAACAGTCGACAACTCACAACGATCCATGCCAATAGCGGGATGGAAGTCATGCAAAGCCTTACATCGGAAAACCAATTCACTGTATCAAACACAGGTTGCGCAGGCCTTACTTGCCGATGCAAAATTCGGAAAAGACGCGGTCGAGAATATCGTCAATATTGCCAAAGCCTACAATTTCGGCCAACGCGGCATGCGCCCGGCGCAACTGTAAGGTGGACAGATCCAGACTGGCCTCATCCTGCATCAAAGGCAATGCCTGACGCAGGGCCTGCAACGTTCGCTCTATGGCATCACGATGACGAGCGCGGGTAATCAACAGCGTTTCTTCACTTTCCAGCTCATCTCCCAGATGCTGAGCCATAATTTGAAGCAAACCGTCCAGACCATACCCCCGGCTAACAGAAATACCCAGAAACCCTGCCGGAATCCGCCAATCGTCAGGCATAAGATCGATCTTGTTCATCAATCGAATATCAGCAGTTTCAACCTCAGCCATCGTCCAGCTCGCCGGCTGCGTGGCATCGGCGACAAACAGACACACATCTGCTGTGGCGGCCTGTGCCCGTGCCCGTGCCACACCCGCCTGTTCAATCACATCATCAGTCTCGCGAATGCCCGCCGTATCCAGCAAACGCACGGGGATGCCATGCACCTCAAAATCCAATTCCAGAACATCGCGGGTGGTACCTGCCTGATCGCTGACAATCGCTCGCTCACGCCCGCCAAGCGCATTCAGCAGGCTGGATTTGCCAACATTCGGTGCGCCGATAATGGCCACTGTTGCGCCCTGAAACAACCGCTCGCCAAAACCAGCGCGCTGAAGCATGGCTTCCAGAGGTATCAGCAGGGTTTGTTCGATTTGCTGACGCAGTTCATCAAGGAATAATTCGGGAATATCTTCTTCGGGAAAATCAAGGCAAGCCTCGACATGGGCGATCACACCGAGCAATTGCTGCATGTATTGCTGAATCATGCGTCCAAATTCACCCGATAAATGACGCTGCGCCTGACGTGCCGCCCGTTCGGTAGCCGCATCAATGCAGGCAATAATCCCCTCCGCCTGAGAAAGATCCATGCGCCCATTGCTGACCGCCCGACGACTGAATTCACCGGCTTTTGCAGGCTGCGCTCCCAGGGCGAAGCAACGTTGCAGTATTGCCTGCAATATCACCTGGCTGCCATGTCCCTGGAACTCGACAACATCCTCACCGGTAAACGACGCCGGGGCCGGAAACCATAACAGCAGCCCTTCATCAAGTACGCTGTCTGCTTCATCAAAAGCCTTGACCAGCGTTGCATGACGTACCGGTGGTGCTTCATGGCGTTGGCATAAGCGCATGGCGATATTCAATGAATCAGGGCCGGACAAACGAATCACACCAATACCGCCACGACCTGCTGCCGTGGCGATAGCAGCAATCGTCGTTGTCATGACGCTTAAATGGCCTGCTTCACCTTCAGTACATACCATTGCTGGGCAATGGAAAGTACATTATTGACCACCCAGTACAACACCAGACCGGAAGGGAAAAAGAGGAACATGACGGTAAACACCGGCGGCAGGAATTGTAATACTTTGGCCTGCATCGGGTCAGTCGGTTGCGGATTCAACTTCTGCTGCACATACATGGAGATACCCATCAGCACTGGCAAAATGAAATAGGGATCCTGTGTCGATAAATCCTGCAACCAGAAGATAAACGGTGCCTGTCGCATTTCAATCGACATCAGCAACACCTTGTAAAGCGCGAAAAACACGGGAATCTGGATCAGAATCGGCAGACAGCCACCCATCGGATTGACCTTGTGTTTCTTGTACAAGGCCATCATTTCCTGACTCATGCGCTGACGATCATTACCATACAGATCTTTCAGGCGCACCAGTTCCGGTTGCAATTTGCGCATGGCTGCCATGGATTCGTAGGCCTTTTGCGTCGGATAAAAGAAAATCAGTTTAATGATCAGTACCAACAAAATAATTGCCCAGCCGAAGTTATGTACATAATCATACAGCCAGAGCATAAAACTGTGCATGGGTTTGGCGATAAAGGCAAACCAGCCAAAATCGACACAACGCTGCAACTCAACATTCAGAGTTTTAAGCAAAGGAATGGATTTGGGGCCAATAAACAATGTACTGTGAAAAACTGCATCGCCATTTTCCACCGTTCCATCATCAATCAGCCCGGCCTGATAGGAGCGGCCATCCCCCTTGTAGAAATAGCGATAACTACGATCGGCATCGCCAATAATAGCGGTAATGAAATAGCGGTTCATCATCGCCGTCCAGCCACCGATCGCAGCTATCTGGACAGGTTTACCGTCATCCAAATCCTCATAATTGATTTTCTTCAGCTCACCGGAAAGAAAACCCGTCGGGCCGGTATGTTCGTAAAATGTGTTCAGCTTCTTGTTCGGGTTGCGCTGTACCACCTGACGGAACATCTTGCTGCCTGCACCCTGCAGAATGCGATCTTCAATGTGTACCAGATAGGAACCGGCAGGAAGGCTTAAGGTACGTTGCCATATACGATTGTTGTTCAGCTTTGCCTGGAACACCGCCTGATTACCTTGTGTCTGACCTTTCACGCGAACAAACGGCGATACAATCTTCGCTCCCAGCACCCCCGCATTCACATAGTCAGCACGAAAATCTGCACCGTTTTCAAGCGATTCGCGTCCCAGCACATGCACTTTGGGCGCGCCGGGTTCAATACTGGTCGTGTAGGTAAGAAGCTCCGCATCGGTCAGCCAGCCACGCTCATCCATGCGCAGGCGCAGCAAATCATTTTCCAGCAGAAAAGATGCGTGTTTGACATTGCTATCTGCGGCATGACTTGCGGGCATGGCAGAGCCGTGGATTTCAGAAACCTGCGGACGAAGCTCTGGCATATGTTCATCACCACCTGAACTTACGGCTGTTGGCGCAGGTTCAGATGATGCGCCAGCAGTCGGCTGCGTTGTCGGTACCCCTCCTTCCGGCGCAGGAAACAAAGCCGACCATATCCACAAAATGCCAAACGACAGAATGACAGCCAGCAACAGATTGCGTTGTTCCATAATGTGATTACTCCTGAATCAGGTGATCTTTGTTGGATAAACGGTGGCCACAGCACACCTCGGGAACCGGGTCATAACCGCCACGAGCAAACGGATGGCAGCGGCACACTCGCCACAAGCCAAGTATCACTCCGCGCCACACGCCATGGCCCTCAATGGCTTCCAGCATATATTGCGAACAACTGGGCACGTAAATGCAGCGGCCACGCATTAACGGAGAAACCGCATACTGGTAAACGCGAAGCAGTTGAATAAACAAGCTTTTCATGCTGGTGGAAGCAAAAGACGGTTAAATAATTCGCGGATACAGTGCTGTAACGAAACTTGGCGTGCCAACACTACCGCCTCCTGCCCTAGCGGAATCACCAGGATATCCACGCCTTGATGACGCAACGGATGCTGGCGAAATATTTCGCGCACATGCCGTTTGAAGCGATGACGGGCAACAGAATTACCGTATTTTCGTGATACTGCAAAACCAATTCTCGCATGCGCAAGACCATTGCGCCGCCAAATCAGACGCAGACCATGCGACTGAAGACGCTTACCCCGGCGCATAGCGGCAAAATCAGCCTTGCTGCGCAGGCGCATCGTTGGGGGAAATGCATACAACCCTGCCATTTCATCATACCAACAGGAAGAAAAAAGCCGGGGAGCTCCCCGGCTATTGCTTCCAATACTTACTAGTCAACTGACCACACTGGTGGTCAGTGTGCCCATTTAACTAGCAAGACAGACGCTTACGGCCTTTGGCCCGACGACGATTAATCACGGCACGGCCAGAACGGGTAGCCATACGAGCGCGAAAGCCATGACGGCGAGCACGACGAATACGGCTCGGTTTGTAAGTAAAACTCATGTGATAACCCCGAATAACAACCTGCGTTTTCTCTTCTGTTGCAGGCGGTAGTTAAAATAATCCTTGTTGCTGTCGCTCACGACCAGCCCCTTGTACAGCCAATACACACCACAGCTCACCAGAGGGAGGCGAATGGTAAGAGCAGCCTGCCTGCTGTCAACTTCAAATCCCGAAAGCAGGAACCACTGCCGCATGCGGTATGTACGCCGGAAAACAGGAGGATCCGCACAGGGGAGGGCAAAAATTGAACGCTGACGAGGGGGAAAAATTAGATGCTGATTGACACGTGTTTCCAGGCACTGATGATTTCATCGTGGTGTTCCTCTATAAGAGAAATAGCGGGATTGAGCCAAATATTCGACCTGTTGGCGGCGAATAGCAGCGCTATTTAACAAAAAACAGGGCGAATATTTGGCCAATATCCGCTTTTTTTTGCAGTAGATTGATCAAAGCCCGACAGATTCCTAGCATTTAGCGCTCTCCAACGCCTGACGCATATATGCATATGTATCCGAGATGCCTCTCGGGAGAAGAAAAAATATCCATAGTCATTTTCATGGAATACAGTTGGTGTCATATTTCTCCTTTACCATAACACAGTAGGAACGAGGAACCCAAATTAACAACAGGACGGAGCCTAAATGGTGGTCCCAGACCCGGAAACCTGATACCGTATCCTAAACATAGCCATTTTCTTTCAGAATGGAGTAAGCAGTGTTTAGTTTTTTTGATTCTTCTTCTGCGATCTTTTTAAGTTTAGTACCAAGCTTTTCCACTTTATCGGGATGGTATTCCACAATCTTTTTTTTGTAGGCAGCCTTAATTTCTTCTGAAGTTGAGTTTTGACTTATTTCCAAAATATCAAAACAATCATCTATGCTATTTATTGCAAATTTTTCGTCGTGAAATCTGCTATCTTCATTTAATTTAATAACATAAATATGCCCATATTCATCAACATGCAATTCAAATCTTGTCAGGCACTTTACACACTTTCCAACGTTTCCGCAAAGTGGCAAATTAATTCTTAATTTCTGCTTGCATGATGGACAAGTAATAATCCGTTCACTAGTTTTATTCTGTGAACCATAATTTTTTTTCTTTTGTTCTTTCTCGAAATTTGAATATTTGTGCTTATGGAAATCTTTTTCAACATGTTCTGAATAAAAGCTTTCCTCTTTCTTATTTCCCTCTTTTACTCCCAGGAACATCAACCATATCCACTGAAAAAAAGGAAGAAGTGACAAGAGCGAAAACCATCCAGACCAACCGATATCGCGACTACGTTTAACCTGTACGGCAAAAAATGGTATCAAAGCGAAAATCATAAGACTCTCCAGCTTTAAATCTGCTAGAAAACCTATGGCAAAACATACTCCAATCATAGAAAGCCAATATGGCAATCTACTTATTTTTCCCTTAAACGAGAAAAGAACTGAAAAAATATTTAAACGCAATACTTCCTTTCTCCAACGACTGAAATACCTACCCGCCGATCAACCACCAATGGCTATGTGCTTGAAATGCACAACATCCGCCGACGAGTTGTAGCTCAGATTAATTGATTTTGTCGCAATTTTTCATTTTTTCAAAAAATTACTTCGCAAATCTGCTAATGTTTCGCCTTTGTCAGTTCTCCAAGATGTCCAGCCATTTACAGTTTTTCGATCACTTCCAGCATGTTGTAATCCTGCTAAAGCTGCGTAGCTCGGACTCGAAAATTTCTCTCCTTCAACCTGAAAATTACCGTCCTCATCAACAACCGCTTTGTATTCTTTTCTGCGTTCACTATTTCTTGGCTTGTAGCTCATTATAAGTTCTTCTCCGGCTTTTATAAGACCAGCCTGAATGAGATCGTAAACGGATATATTGTATGTTTTTACTGTTTTTTCAGTATCGTTTTCAATTATTGTATGATCTTCTTCCGTATCTATGAGAGGCCTGTATTCTTCTGGCAGTTCATAAATTATATTTTTCTGATTTCCAACTTCTACATATTTTTTAATTATCCATATATTTACAGAATTTTTTAACGTTTTAGCCCAATCTACAAGATCATCTGATATATTATCAATTGGCAACCCCACTAATGGGGGTTTTTCAAGTATTTCATTCAATACAATCCCAAGGTTATAGGTATCAATTCCAAGATCATTTAATTTTTCTGGTTCATTTTTTATAGTTTCAACAGCCAATAACGCCAATAATTTTCTGGATTCGTTTTGTTGAGAAGCAATTATTTGTTTCGACACCTGAGGAGCAATATGATGCCAGACACTGTGTTTCAATAATTCAGCTTCAACGATAAACCATTTCCTGTTTTCCAAATCTACCGCAAAACCATCGGGAATGGTTCCTGAACCATCTGCTGTTTTTATCAACCTTTTAGGTAGATAAAATGAGTATGGGCCAAAAATATATTCGTAATTTTCGGTCACAACGCATTCCAGTTCTTCTTCATTTTGGAATGGGGTTTGTATAAATTTTTTATCGTCCGACAGTAACATTTAGTTTCCTTTTTATAGCAGCGAATGCTTGAGCTAACTTGACGCAAAAAGCAGAGCGACGACAAGAGTAGCACTTTCTGCGGTTAAGTTGTGAAACAATCCCCGTTTTCTGAACAGTTGTCAAGCGACACCACCTGAAGTGGTTTCCCCTCTTTGGACAAATTCACGGTGGCGTTAAGATTTGTTTATCTGCGAGTTTCTGATGGGAAAGGAATGGCAGGATAAGCAACAAGAAAAGGAACCACAAACCGAGCCTCAAGGTGAAGGTAGCACTGATTGCGGATCAGTATGGGATTCATCCGAACCAGGTGAGCGATTGGAAGAAGATCAAGAAGCTGGCAAGCTGACGGTGGCGCGCGATTTTTTCGAGCAAGCGCTCTCTCGCGTCCCCTGAAGGAGCGCAAGAGCATGGTGAGCAAGTTTTTTGAACTTTCCATTGCCCGACAGTGCCGGTTGCTGAGCGTGCCGCGTTCGAGTCTCTATTTCCAGTCAGCGCCGGTTCCATCCGAAGAGCTTGCATTGATGCGCCTGATGCGCATTGTGCCCATCTATCCGAAGCGAAACATATCCAGGCCGAACAAGCCACAGGGCATCAGCATGGACGGCAGGAGTCACTGCATGGATAATGTGTTCATTGAGCACTTGTGGCGCAGCTTGAAATACAAGAAAGTCTATATGAAGGTGTATGACACTGTTGCCAAGGCAAGGCCGGCATCAGTGCCTGAATGCGCTTCTACAACGCCCAACGCGAACATCAGGGTCTTGACAACCAGATGTCAGATCCAGTCCACTTCGGTGGATTGAGCATGCCGATCGCGGCATGATTCCGGATGCGAATGGCACACCTAAGCGACATCTCCAGAAAACGGGAACTACTTCATCGCCGACCAGTATTGCGCGCCAACCGAGTCTTGCCGGAGACGGCATAGCGCACAGTATGCGCCCCATGATGCAAGTCCCTTCACCGTCCGATCACTGTGCCCTGGCCTGGCAGCTTAGCCAACAGGGTAACGAACGCTTGCTGGTGTACGTCTGCCCTGATGTGCGCAGCTATCGTCAGTTAAGTGAAGAAGTCAGTTTTTTCATGCAGCACCGGCGGCAGCAACTCTGGCTGTTTCCTGCCTGGGAGATTCTGCCTTATGATCGGGT
>WFOJ01000216.1 GCA_015488125.1 Mariprofundaceae bacterium | reverse complement strand
TCGCTGGCCATGCGCAGCAGTTCAGTGGCGATATTGTGTTGGCTCATACGTCGTGCCTGTGCAGAAAATCAATAATACGGGGAATCAGCAGTTCAGCGGCATCTTCGAGAATATAATGGCCGCCATCCTTAAAGGCATGCAATTCAGCTTCGGGAAACGCATGCAGCCAGCGGTCGAGAAAGGCGCGGGTAAACACAAAATCGCGCTCTCCCCAACCGATCAGCACAGGCCGGTCGCGAAACTGCGGCAAAGCCGCTGCTGTGGCATTCACCATCGCCCACGCCGGATCACCTTCCTGCAGAGGAATATCCTGCACAAAGCGCAAGGTTGCCAAACGTGACTGAGGATCCCGATACGGGCTGCAATAAGCCTGACGCAGTTCAGCATGCATGCGCTTGCGCTTGCAGCCAAGCCAGGCCGCGCCACGGGCGAAGGCATTGCCGTGGAGAATCAGCCAGGCTCCCAGGCGCGTATCACGGCATAGTCGCAACGACCAGGGCAATGCTTGCGTTTCCGGCAGGGGGAAGGCAGCGGTATTCATCACTATCAGCCGGGCTACGCGCTCAGGGTGCCGGGCTGCCCAGCTCATGCCAATCATGCCGCCCCAGTCATGCACGACCAGCGTAATATTGTCGCGAACGCCCAAATGCGCCAGCAGGGCATCCAGATCGTCCACGCGCTGCGCCAGGGTATAGGCATAAGCGGCATCATCTGGTCGGTCGGAGAGCCCGCAACCCATATGATCGGGAACAATCAACCGGTATTCATCGCGCAGGGCACTGACCAGGCGGCGGTAATAAAATGACCAGGATGGATTCCCGTGCAGCATCACCACCGGTGCCCCTTCGCCTTCATCCAGATAATGCTGACGTAGGCCGTGATGCGTGAACCAGCGTGAGGTAAAGGGGTAACTGGCGCGCAGTGTCGGTGAAATATGCAGTGTGTTCATGCCCAGTCCACCGCCAGCATCATGCAATTCAGGCCGCTGCCAATGCCCAGCATGGCAACTTGATGCCCCTGCCGCAAATGACCGCGTTCTGCCGCCAGGGCTGCCGTCAGTGGCAGCGACACCGTGCCCATATTGCCCAACCAGGGAAAGGTAGAAAAATCCTTTTCCGGCGGTATGCCGATTTGCTGCAAAATCAGTTGCTGATGCGCCTCGCCCACCTGATGGCAGATGGTGCGATCAATCGTTGCCGCCGACAGTCCGGTTTCCGTGCAAAACGCCTGCCATGTACGTTGCCCCAGCCGGACTCCGTGGTTCATTACCCCGACGGCATCGGTTTTCATATAGGGGCGATGGACATCCGCCGACACCGGCTCGGTGCCCCAGCGGCACAATTCGTGATGCTCTGGCTCAGCCAGGTGGACGCCGCCGATCAGCCGTGGTTGCGCCAGCGTCGAAAAGCTGCCATCCGTCACCAGAACGGCAGCAGCGCCGGAGCCGCCGGTAAAGGTGGCCAGCGACTGGGTGAACAATGACATGGAAGGCTCGCTGTTCAGCCGGTGCAGCATGGTTTCGTTGATTTCCCGCGAGGTCTCGCAGGCAACGACGAGTCCGGCACGGATCTGCCCCAGTTCAATGCGATTGGCCAGCTCAAGTATGCCATTGAGCACGCCAAGACAGGCATTGGATAGATCATACACCGCCGCATTGCCATGTACGCCAAGCAGCGCTGCCACCTGGCAGGCAGTGGCCGGTTCGTATTGTTCCCGGCAGACGCTGGCATACAGCACAGCGCCCAAGTCGCGGGCGGCAACGCCACCTGCCTGCAAAGCCTTGCTGCCAGCTTTTGCCGCTGCCACGGCCAGTGACTGCCCCGGCTGCCACCATCGCCGCTCCTTGATCCCCGTCAGCGCCTGCAACTGCCCCGGTGCAATATGCAGGGCGCTGTAAGCCGGTTGCAGGCGTTGCTCCAATGAATCGGAAGTCACCACCACCGGTGCCAGTTCATAGCCTGTCGCTGCAATATACACCCTGGAATATCTCATTCGCACCACCTGTTTTGAAGGTGGCGAAAGCTACTGTGGAATCGTCATTTCGGCCATGATTTTCACATGTTCCGGAGAGGATCAATCATCCATTAGCGGCCCGATACGCAGGTTTACCGCATGCGGATGGGGCACACAAGCTCAGTCCCCACGGGCAGACACGGCGTTAACCGATCTCAAGCTCGCAAGGATGACAGGTCAAATTTCGGTGGCCTGATGATGTGATCAAACACAAATCCTCAAGCCGGACACCGCCTGTTTCGGCGTAATACAGGCCAGGTTCAACCGTGACAACATGGCCAGCCTGAAGCAGGCAACTGCGCCTTGAAATACGCGGCGCTTCATGGATCTCCAGACCAACCCCATGACCGGTGCCATGAAAAAAACCGCATTGGCGGCCATCACGGGTGCCAGTGATGAAACCGGCAGTATCAAAGTGCTGTTGGATGCGCTGATGAATATGTTGACCGTCAATGCCTTCGCCCAGCATCTCCAGACCGATGGCCTGCGCTTCTTTTACCGCCTGGTATTGCCGTTTGACCGCTTCACTGGCCTTGCCCCGAACATAGGTTCGCGTCATATCCCCCCAATAGCCGCTACGCATCAAACGAGGGAAAATATCAATAATAATCGGTGTGTGGGCGCGGATCACTCCGTGACCCACGCAGTGCGGATCAGCTCCTTCGGCGCCGCAGGCGACAATGGTATGCGCAGGCATTGCGCCTTCGCCGATCAGCCAGCATTCAATCACCTTGCGAACATCGCGGGCATACACAACATCATCCGTCTCAGGATGATATAGCAGACCGTCGTTACCAATGCGACAGGCGGCAAGAAAGCGCTCTGCTTCTGTCATGGACTGACGGGTGAGCTGTTCAGCGTGAGCCAGTTCTTCCACTTCCCGCGTTGTTTTACATATCCGTTCAGGAAAAAAACTGCCGGTGGTAGCGCTGATGCGAAAGCCGTGTTGGCGCATGGTATCGGCATAATGCAATGAAAAATGCCCTGGTACTTCAATATCCCGGCAGTCGTGAGCGTGCAAAAAAGCCATGGCCTGTGCCACCAGCCCCGTGACTTTCCATCCTTGTTGGCGTGCCGCTTCATCCCATACTGCTGCCGGATGAAGCTGATGAAAAGCAGACTCCTGTTTGGCGCGATCGAATTCCAGGGCAGAAAACAGCCCATGCCATTGCCATGTGCCAGCGACGTTCAGCGCCACCGCGACAAAGGCATCAGGCACAAACATGCCGCTGGCGTAGAGCATATCGGCATCATGCTCAGAATCGGCAATCATCAGTCTTGCCTGTGGTTTCATAGGGTGTCCTTTTGGCATTCGCATGCTGTTGTCATTGCCCAAGCGGGTGGTTGCTTATGCATCGTCGATGCCTTCGGCTCGCAGCGCGTCTGTCAGTGCCTGTTGCTGAAAATCCAGCGTCACGTCCCTGAGAGCCTGCACCGCATGTGCCTGCGAAACGGTAATATCGCCAGCCGCCAGTGTCAGGTATTCGGCACGCTCGGTGACCCGCTGGCGTGCTTTCTGGCGAAAATCAACCGGTACGATGCGAAGGATGCGTCGCACCTGCAAATCACATTGTTCATCCCATGGCAGATTGGCGGGCAGTGGTGGTAACACATCCATTTCATCTTCGTTGAGAATCCGGTAGCACTGCAAGTCCAGACCGAAGCGGCTGTGCAGGCGCTGAACCACCAGTGCCCCGGACTGGGTGATGTCATCATGTGAGGTGATGGCCGGATGCTGCATCAGCACGGCCGCGTCCTTGCCCACATCTGAGCAGCATACTTGCAGACAGGCAGCGCCTTCACCTTCGCTCAGGCGCAATGGTGTACAGCCGTTGTTTAACCATATCCCTTGCCCATCATCCTGCTGCTCGCGCTGATAGCCCAGGGCTTCACAAAGAAAATCGGCACATGCCGAGGCATCGCGTACAGTCAGAGACACCGCCGTTACATAGCGCATCAGTCAGTATGCACCTGTTCGCGGGTATTGTGAAAGCGAATATCCGGCCATTGTTCCATGGTGTAATTCAGCTTCCACAAACTGGGGGCCAGATAGGCCAGGCAACCATCCCCGTCCTCGGCCAGATTGGCTTCAAACTGCCGCTTGAAGTCGCGTAACAGGTTGCTGTCGTCACAATTAATCCAGCGTGCCACCTGAAAATCCGTGCCGGTGTATTCAGCATCCACCCGATATTCGTTTTTCAGGCGCTCCACCGTGACATCGAACTGCAACACACCAACAGCACCAAGGATATAATCACCCCCCAGCAGCGTGCGAAAGACCTGCACCGCACCTTCTTCGGCAAGCTGGATCAATCCTTTGTGCAGTTGCTTGCGCTTCATCGGATCCTTCAGGCGCACGCGACGAAACAGCTCCGGCGCGAAATTGGGAATACCGGTAAAATGAAGCGGCTCTTTCTCGGTGAAGGTATCGCCAATGCGAATCGTGCCGTGGTTGTGAATGCCGATAATATCGCCCGGCCAGGCCTCTTCCACATGCGCCCGGTCCTGCGCCATGAAGATGGTGGCATTGGCCAGCTTGATATC
>WFOJ01000215.1 GCA_015488125.1 Mariprofundaceae bacterium | reverse complement strand
GGCCAGCCTTGGGGTGCAGGGCAGGATAGGAGTTGATGATCCAGAATACATCACCGGGGCGGGTGATGGTGTCCACGGTGTAATTGGCGGCAGTCAATGGATAGGTAATACCGGTGGTGGTGTCCGTCAGGGTGATGGTCGGTGGTATCAGGGCATTATAGGTGACATCATTGACTGCCAGCGTTTTGGGCAGGGCATCGCCCACCACCAGACCGATGCCCGCCGTCGCCGGATAAACACTACCCTTGGCTGGCTTGTTGTTGCCTCTGGCGGCTGCCGTGATCGGGCCACCGGAATTATTCAGGGTGATGCTGTAATAAATGTTTTGACCGGTAGCCACCGCCGCAGGCGTGGCTGTTTTGCTCATGCTGATCAGCGGCGGTACGCCTGCCGTGGCAATGGTAGAAACTGCTGCGGCGTAGGAATCCACCACCGTTGCGCCATCTGGTGCAATCGCCGTGCCAAAAATCTGGTTACTGCTGATGCCACCAACACCCGGACCAGTGATTTGCACGATCAGTTCCACCGTACCGCCAGCGCCTGGCACCAGCGCTGGAATCATCGGCCAGGTCACGGTATTGGTCACAGCATTAAACGTCGGCACGCCGAGAAATGGATTACCGGTGGAAGAGGAGCCAGTGTAAGTCGCTGAATTGATGTCAATGATATCGCTAATGAATACATTGGTCAGCGTTGCCGAGGCAGCATTAAGATAAGTCAGACGGTATTTCACAAACTGTCCGGAGGTGATAAATGCGCCATCCGAGGCAATCCATGGCCCGGTGGCAGCATTGGCTACTGCTACCACTGCCTTGGTGGTCACCAGTTGCGCGTTATTATTGGCCTGCGAAGGGCCAAGATAAGCGTAGGCGTGATCCTTGCCCTGCTGCGCGCCGCCGGAAGCATCGGCGCCAAACACCGAGGACAGATTGGTGTAAGGGTCAATCGCGCAGTTACCACCGGGCATGGTTGTTGGAATACAGCCGATGGGCGAGCCGCGACCAAAGGCTGCCATATCGTAAATACGCACCTTGACGCGCACATGCTCCACATCACCGACAACGCGCTCACCAATGGCAAAACGCAAGGCATTGGTATTGCGGGGCAAAGGGTTGGCTGTGGAAAGCACCCAGCCCCCCGTGGCTGGCACACCGGAAATGGTATCGGTGCCGGCAGCAATCACTGGTGTCACCGGGCCAGTACCCGCAATCAGCGAGCCGGGGTACTGGATGCGATGCCAGGGACCTGGATGGGCAAAGTCAAGCGCCGAGTTGGTCATGGCATAGCCATCGCCCAGTGGATTAAAATCGTTCTGGTAATAACTATCCGGCCCGGCCACCGGCGAAGCCAGCCCTGCCCACGGGCCAAGGCCGGCATTGCTTAAGTCCAGTACAGGCGGATTACCCCGTCCGGAGCCACCGGTTAATAGCTTGGGATCAGGATACAGAGCTGGGGCTACAGGCAGGCAGCCCTTGGTGTTGCCAAAGGCCATGAATTGATCGTAATCCCACTGATTGTACACCAGAAACCGCGTTTGCGTTCCCGATAGCTTGGCCTTGGTGCAGGCGGTAATATCATAAGGGGTGGCCAGCCTTGCGGTGCGTGGATCTGTGGAATAAAAAATCCCCGTATCCTGCACGCCACGGGAAAGACTGCCCTCGCCAAACGGTGCCAGATAGCCGTTGATGCCACGCGGACCAAAGCCATCGGCCAGAATTCCCGGATACGGCATGGGCGTATCGACATAGGCCCAGCCACCGTATTTCGTTGGATCCGGCACTTTTCTGACGAAAGCAGCGCCCACCACCTCTGTGCCGGGAGGGATATAATCCAGAATGTAACCAGCCGCCCCCAGCGTAGCGCCGTTAGGCGCAGGCACGGATTCCACAATGTAGGAAATCACGTCGCCCTGACGCAATCCCGGGCCGCCTGCTACCGCGCCGGAAGCACGATCCTTGAGCATTTGCACGGTGTCCGGATCGAAAAATTTGGATGTTTGCGCCTGCCCGACATTGTGCGCCCAGGCAGCAGCAGAGTGCAGGGCGCATGCCAGCAGTAGCGCAAAAAGTCGGAACATCATCGAAAGGGGTTGCCGCACATTCATCATAAGACGGCAGATAATAGTGCCTCTGATGGCATACGCAATGATAAATCGCACAAAACGCCTGCCGAAGGCTCGGTTTTTTTCCTATATCCGACACAGCCAATGCAACAGAAGAATGAACACAGATTGATTATCATGCGCGATGCTGGCATGCTGCGGCCAACTGCGCATACGAGGAGGGCCTACATGCAGTTGATTGCCTGGCTGATCCGCACCTGGTTCAAGTGGCTGTATCGCATTCGGGTGGATGGACTGGACAACCTGAATACCGCCGGTGACCGCGTACTGATCGTAGCCAATCACACTTCATTGTTGGATGGTGTCATCCTTGGCCTGTTTCTCGGCAAGGATATCAGCTATGCCATTCATTCCTCGTTTGAAGATCAATGGTGGATGCCGTGGCTGGGACGTATTGTCACCCTGTTCCCGATCAACAACTCCGACCCCATGGCCATGAAGAGTTTGATCAATCACCTAAAAAGCAATCGTCGGGTGATGATTTTCCCGGAAGGGCGTATCACTGCCACAGGCTCGCTGATGAAGATTTATTCCGGCCCGGGCATGGCTGCCGACAAAGCTGGCGCCAAGATCGTACCTGTGCGTATTGACGGGGCGCAGTACACGCCATTTTCCCGCATTAAACATCAGAATACGCAATGGTTTCCGAAGATTCGGCTGACGGTACTGCCAGCCCGTTCGCTGGATATTCCTGATGGTTTATCAGCGCGTGAACGTCGTGAAAAAGCGGGGAATATTCTCGCTGATATTATGGCCGAAATGATTTTTGAATCCACGCCTTACCGCCGTCGTATCTGGGATGCGCTGATTGAAGCCAGCGAAATTCATGGGCCGAATCACCTCATTGTTGAAGATATTGAGCGCAAACCCTTGAGCTACCGTCAGTTATTCACGCGCGCGTTTTTGCTTGCCGATCTGATGTCACCCTTGCTCAAGGATGAGAAAGAGGGCGCGCATATCGCTCTCATGCTGCCTAATGTCTCCAGTGTGGTGGTCACCTTTTTTGCCTTACACAGCCGTGGCTATGTGCCGACCATGCTGAACTACACCATGGGCCCTGCCGGTTTGCAGTCGGCGGTGCGCACAGCCCAGGTCAACACCGTGATTACCTCTCACAAGTTTGTCGAGGCTGGTGATCTTCACGACAAGGTGGCAGCGCTGGAAGAAAGCACGACGGTGATCTATCTGGAAGATTTGCTGCCACGCATGAAACTGACCACCAAACTCAAGGCACTGGCCTGCGCCTGGGTGCCGAAGCTGACGCTGTATCGTCACATCAATAGCGTCGGCTCGCAGGATTATGCGGTGATCCTGTTTACCTCCGGCTCTGAAGGCGCGCCCAAGGGCGTAGTGCTCAGTCACAAGAATGTACTGGCCAATGTGGCGCAAATGGCCGCACGTGCCAATTTTACGTCCAGCGATATTTGCTTAAATGCCTTACCCCTATTCCATTCCTTTGGTCTGACGGCAGGCGTGATGAACTCATTGCTCAGCGGTATGAGGGTCTTTCTGTACCCATCGCCATTGCATTACAAGGTGATTCCTGAGGAAGCTTACGATCTTAATGCAACGGTATTGTTTGGCACCAACGTGTTTCTTGCCGGTTATGGCAAACACGCCCACCCTTATGACTTTTATTCCCTGCGCTATGTGGTGGCAGGAGCCGAAAAGCTTCAGGAAGAAACCCGTGAATTGTGGATCGAGAAATTCGGCATTCGTATTTTTGAAGGCTACGGCGCAACGGAAACCAGTCCGGTGTTGGCCGTCAACACGCCTTTGTATTACAAGAAGGGCAGTGTGGGGCGCTTGTTGCCCGGTATCCGTTCTCGCCTGGTTGGCGTGCAGGGAATTCGCGGCGCTGGCCGCTTGCTGGTTAAAGGCCCTAATGTCATGGCTGGCTATTTGCTCAACAACTGTCCGGGGCGTTTGATTCCACCGGAGCGCGGCTGGTACGATACCGGCGATATTGTGCGGATCGATAACGAAGGCTTCGTGTTTATTCAGGGGCGTGTGAAACGCTTTGCCAAAATCGCTGGTGAAATGGTATCGCTAACGGTTGTGGAAGAATTGGTGGGCAAGTGTTGGCCAGAAGCGCAAAACGCTGTAGTGGCCATGAGCAATGCCAACAAGGGTGAACAACTGGTGCTGCTGACGACGCAGGAAGCTCCCGATCGTAAGGCACTTCAGGAAGTGGTGAAACGTGAAGGCGCCAGTGAATTACACATTCCTCGTTTGATCTATCATGTTGAGGAAATCCCGCTGATGGGCACGGGAAAAATCAATTATCCGGAGGTTCACCTGCTGGCTCGCCGACTGGTGCATGGCACTGATGTGGATGCCACGCATTCGCGTATTGTCACCCATGACCATTTACTCACCAAAACCGGAGCACATGCCGCCCACGGCCGTTGATTGATGCGCGCGCTCTTCCTGATGATATTGCTGATGCTGATGATCAGCGACGAAGCTTGTGCGGATTCACTGTCGGCAAACCTTGATCGTCAGCAAATGCATATTGGTGAATCCGTCCACCTGGAGTTAAAGCTTCAGGGCAGCAGTGGCGGCACGCCTGATCTTTCACCGCTGACGCAGGATTTTGAAATCGTCGGTCAACAACAAAGCAGCAGTATCCAGATCATCAATGGCCAGATGCAGCGCAGCACACAATGGCAGATCGAGCTGATGCCACGGCATACCGGTCGTATTGCCATTCCTCCCATTCGTCTGGGTAGCTTGCAAAGTCAGCCGCTGGATTTGCAGGTATTGCCGGAAGCGCCGGCTGGCAATGCGCAGGTGGCTGATGATGTCTTTCTCAATGTACAGCTTGATCAGCAGGATGTGTATGTTCAGCAGCAGGTGGTGTTGAGCGTTCAATTGTTTCGCGCCATTGATCTGGCGCAGGCGCAGTTGACCGAGCCTGATGTTCCCCATGCCACAGTGCAGCGCCTTGGTGAAGATGCCAACTACAAAACAACCCGCAATGGCAGAACCTATATCGTTACCGAGCGGCGCTACGTCATCTTTCCACAACAACACGGAGATATGGACATTCCTGCGCTGCGTCTGGATGCACGTACCGGCGGTGGTATTGGTTTGTTTGCCCGACCTGGTCGTATGCTTCGCCGTTTTTCTCAGGCGCAACATCTCCACGTCCGCCCTATCCCGGCGCAATGGCCACAAGGCTATGACTGGTTGCCCGCCAAGCATTTACAGCTCAGTGACAGTGGCCTCGAACAGGCTGACATCAGGGTAGGGGATGCCCTTACCCGCACGATTCGTCTGCAAGCGGATGGACTGATGGCGGCACAATTGCCGGATCTGCCATCGACCACCACAGATCCGGGACTTAAATCATACCCCGATCGACCGACGCTTCACAATCAGCAAGGCAAGCACGGCATCATCGGTTGGCGTGAGCAAAAAATTGCCCTGATGCCCACCCAGCCGGGTACATACACGCTGCCTGCCATCCGTATTCCCTGGTGGGATACAACCAGTCAACGCTTGCAGTGGGCTGAACTGCCTGCCCGTCAGTTGCAGATTAAACCAGCCGCGACAGCGCACGCTACGCCGCCGGTAATGCCGACAACCAAACCTGCGGCAACGATGCCTTCTGCTTCATCGTCTTCGTCATCATCAGGTGGCTGGCGCGGCTGGTTCTGGCTGACGCTGTTGTTTGCCCTGGCATGGCTGATCACCCTTGCCTGCTGGCTTTACCCCCGCTGGCAGCAAAAACAGGCGGCCAGACAACAACTCAGGGAGCATCAGCAGTGTGAGAAAACATTGCGTCGTCAAGCCATTCGCGCCTGCGAAACAAATCAACCAGACGAAGCAGCAAAGGCATTGTTGCGATGGTCTGCAAAGGTATTTTCACCAGCGCCTGTCAATTTATTGCAACTTGCTGATGTGATGTCAGACAACGCGATGCAGTGGCGGCAACAGCTCTCCCAGCTGGATCGTTATTGCTATGATCCTGCATCCGCATCACCCTGGCAAGGCAGGGATCTTGCCGAGCTGCTAAAGGCATGGAAGCCACGTGCGTCATCACAAGCCACCAGTTCACCCTCTCTTCCACCGCTATATCCCGATATGGCACGGTAATTGCGCACTTCAGCCTGAAATAGTTTCTTCCCAGGAGTCTGTCAGGCTTTGATCACTCTACTACGAAAAAGCGGATATTAACCAAATCTTCGTCCCGTCTTTGTTAAATAGCACTGCTATTTACCGCCAACAGATCGTCTATTTGGCTCAATCCCGGTTATTTCTCGTGACGATTGCCAAAGTCCGACAGACTCCTGGGATTCAAGGCAATGTTCACCATGGACTGAACTACCCGCACAACCTACGCTTCGGCCATTTTGGACAAGGGGTGAAGCATGGACATACAGTGTCGCGTCGATCTTGGCGCTCGCAGTTACGATATTCATATTGCGCAAGGATCGCTGGGCGAATTTGGGCAGGCGCTGAATCAGCTGGGCCTGAATGCCAGCCGCTGCATGGTGTTCAGCAATATCACTGTCGGCCCGCTTTACCTGGAAACGTTATGCCAAAGCCTGAGGCAGGCAGGTTGGGAAGTATTCAGTCATTTGTTGCCCGATGGCGAACAATACAAAAATCTTGCCACCTGGGGTCAGATGCTGGATGCACTGATGGATCATCAACTGGCTCGCAATGAACCGGTGATTGCGCTTGGTGGTGGCGTGGTGGGTGATATGGCTGGCTTTGCTGCTGCCTGCTATCGCCGCGGTGTGCCCTATGTGCAAATTCCCACCACCTTGCTGGCGCAAGTCGATTCCAGCGTTGGCGGTAAGACGGCGATCAGTCATC
>WFOJ01000214.1 GCA_015488125.1 Mariprofundaceae bacterium | reverse complement strand
CGATCGTAGAGCAAGGGCACGACCAGCAAGGTCAGCAGTGTGGAGGCGATGGTGCCGAAGGCCATGGAGACACCGAGACCACCGAACACCGGATCGCTGATCATCACGGCGCTGCCAACGACGACGGCCAGGCCGGTGAGGACGATCGGGCGGGTGCGGGCAGCACCGGCTTCCAGTACGGCATCGCGGATGCTGTAGCCGCGCTGGCGGTAATCGAGGATGAAATCCACCAGCAGGGTGGAGTTGCGCACCACGATGCCTGCCAGGGCAATCATGCCGATCATGGAGGTGGCGGTGAACGGCTGGTGGGTGATCCAGTGGCCGGGGAAGATGCCGATCATGGTCAGGGCGGTGGGTGCCATGACCAGCAGCGGCAGGGCAAAGCCGCCATAATAGGCCACCATCAGCAGGTAAATGAGCAGCATGGCGACAATAAAGGCTGAACCAAGGTCGCGGAAGACATCCAGCGTCAGGCGCATTTCGCCATCCCAGAGCAACTGATAGCCAAAGGTATCCTCAGGTTGCACGCGCACAAACTTCAGACCCGCTGTGCTCAGCGTTTCACCTGGCAATACCTCTTTCCCATCCAGTTTCCAGTCCATATCCAGCAGCGAATAGACCTGTGAGCCTTGCTTTGGCTCGGCCATGACATAGCTGACGGCATGCCCGTCCTTGGTAAAACGCGGTTTGGGTGCTGCTTCCTGCACAATGTGGGCAATGGATGAGAGTTGCACGCTGCCGCCGCTGGCTGATGACAGATAAATGCGATCCAGATCGGCCACCTGCAAACGCTGATCGCGGGGAAGGCGCACGCGGATATGGATGGCGTGGCGGGTGTCATCATCATGCAATACGCCCATCGACCAGCCAGCAAAAAAGTCACGCAGGGCGCGCTCGACCTGTAAGGCGGAAATGCCCAGGCGGGCGGCTTTTTCCCTGTCCACTTCGACGCGCCAGCGTTGCACATCGGCACCCAGCGAGTCATCCACATCGACCACATCCCAGGTTTGCGCAAAGCGTTCGCGCACCTGCCGGGCGACGACGCGCCGCCCCTGTTCATCCGGGCCATAGATTTCGGCCAGCAGGGTAGCGCGTACCGGCGGCCCTGGCGGGTCTTCCACCAGCTTGATGTTGGCAGCAGGATAAGCGGCCTGCACGGGTTTTAGCATATCGCGCAATTGCAGGACGATACCATCGGAGCGGATATGACGCTTCGCCTTGTCCAGCAGGTTAACGCGGATTTCGGCCAGTTCCTCGCCCTGACGCAAGACCGCGCCGCGCAGCATGCCATTAAAATCAATCGGCCCGGCCTGGCCGACAAAGGTTTCGTAATCGGCGACCATGCGATGCTGACGCAGCACATCGCCAACGGCGCGTGCTACGCGATCCGTCTCTTCCAGCGGCGTGCCTTCGGGCATGTCGATGGTGATATTGAAGGTGTTGTTATTGCCCTTGGGCAGCATCTTCAGTTCGACGCCACCAGCGCTCAGCGGCCCGTTAATGCCTTCAGGGCGGATGAACTGCCAGGCAGGCTGCAACATGGCTCCGGCAAACATGGCCAGCACGATGAGCGCAAACAGCCAGCGCAAGGCGGCGCGGTTGAACAGGGGAGTGGCCAGCTTCAAATAGCCGCGATGCACCCAGTCACGCGGTTGCTCGCTTTTTTCATCCATGCTTGCTTCACGAATTTTGCATGGCAGCCAGCGGCGGGCAATCCACGGCGTGAACATATAGGCGATCACCAGCGAAGCAGCCATGGCCACAGGCGCATTAAACGGAATCGGCCCCATGTACGGTCCCATCATGCCAGTCACAAAACCCATGGGAATAAACGCCAGAATCACGGCAATGGTGGCGATAATGGTCGGCTTGCCGGTTTCGTTGGTGGCGGCGATGATCGCTGCCCCCTTGTCGCTTAGGCTGCGCACGCCGTGATGCAGGTGGCGATGGATATTCTCAATGACCACAATGGCATCATCGACCAGCAGGCCGAGCGATAAAATCAGCGCAAACAGGGTGATGCGGTTAATCGTCTGATCAGCGAGAAAACCAATGGCCAGCACAATGAACAGAATCAGCGGGATGTTCATGGTCACAATCGCCGCCTCGCGCCAGCCAAGGAAAAACAGCAGAATAATCACCACCGAGATAATGGCGATACCCAGATGCTCCACCAGCAGGTTGACGGCATCATCAGCACGTTCACCGGAATCGCGGGTGATCGTCACCTGCACATTGTCCGGGATGATGTCGCCCTTGAGCGTTGCCAGCTTTTCCTCAATGCGCTGTGTGACGAACACGGCATTGGTACCGCGTTTTTTGGCCAGCGTGATGGAAACGGCGGCCTGCTCCGCTTCGCCGCCTGCCGGTGCTTCTGCCGCCGGGCCAAAACCAATGCGATGCACGGCGGTGACTTCGCTGAGCGTATCCTGCACATCGGCAATATCACGCAGATAGACCGGACGCCCCTGCCACTGGCCGACGATCAGCGCGCCAAGCTGGCTGGCGGATTCCAGCCAGGCATCCAGCACGATCGGCTGCCGCTGACGGTTGCCCACCAGCTCGCCCACCGTGCCGCCACGATTGGCTGCTGCCAGCGTCTGATGCAACTGGTTCAGTGGAATATGGTAAGCGGCCATGCGCTCGGCATCCAGTGTGATGCGCAGTTCACGATCCCGGCCACCGATGATTTCGCCAACGGAGACGCCATCCAGTGGCAATAATATATCGCGCACCCGCTCGGCCAGCGATTTCAGCGCCAGACCGTCCATATCGGGGGAAGACAGGGTAATCACGGACACCGGCACATCATCCACATCCAGCGGCTTGATCAGCGGTTGCGAAGCACCGGCAGGCAGGCGATCCATATTGTGCATGATGCGATCATAAAGCTTGACCAGACTGGCTTCCTTATCTTCGCCCACCTTGAACATGACGGTGACCACGCCCAACGATTCCTGTGCCATGCCAAAGGTATGATCCACGCCGGTCATTTCGCGCAATACCATTTCCAGTGGCCGCACCACCAGATTTTCCACTTCCTGCGGACTGGCACCCTCAACCTGCACCAGTACATTGGCCGCAGGCACATCGATTTGCGGGTTTTCTTCTCGTGGTGTCAAAAACAGCGCCATCAGGCCGATGAGAAAAATCAGCAGACTGAGAATAGGCGTCAACTGGCTATTCATCGCCATCTGACCGAAACGGCCAGCGATATTCAATGGCTTAGCCATGGGCAGCCTCGATCAGTTGCATGCCGCTGCGCACACCTGACTGCATGGGCGAGACAAGCCGCGCCCCGCTATCCAGTCCAGCGGTGATTTCCACCTGATCGCCCTGACGCTCGCCCAGGCGTACCAGTTGATAATGCAGCAGCCCCTTGTCATCCACCACATACACGCCGCTTAAGCCATTGCGATGAACAATCGCTGCCTGCGGAATCATCAACGCTTCGCGCTCCGCCTGACGAAAACGAACATGCGCAAACATACCGGGGCGAATGCCTTCGGTATTCAGCATGGCAAGTTTCACCAGAAACTGATGCGAGGCAGGCTTGTCATCTTCCACAATATGATTGATCCGCGCCTGCACCGGACGGCTCTGACCGCTGAAACGCAGCTCGGCACTATCGCCTTCATGCAGAAAACGCACCTGGCCATCCGAGACATGGGTTTCCACCAGTAATTGCCGGGGATTTTCGATGACCAGCACCACCTGACCCGGCGAAGCCAGATCGCCATTGTGCATCAGTTTGCTGACCACCACGCCATCCAGCGCCGCCCGCACATCGGTATAGTGCAGTTGATTGGCCGCCTGTTTGACGCGGGAACGCGCCAGCGTGTAACGCAATGCCACCTGATCATATTGCTGGCGCGTCACCGCCTGCGATTTGAGCAGTGCCTCATAGCGTTTTTTCTCCGCCAGGGCATGGGCGGCATCGGCCTTGGCCTGATTCAGTGCCTGATTAACATCCACAGGGTCGATGCGAAACAGCAGATCCCCCTTTTTAACATGCTGACCCTCACGCAGACGCAGTCCACGAATGTAACCGGACAGGCGCGAACTGACGCTGACGCGGTGATCGCTGGTCACCGAGCCACCCGTGGTCAGCCACACAGGCAGACGAACAAGCCTGGCTGTTGCCGTGGTTGCCTGCACCTGTTCAGGCGCATGAGGTGGTGTTGTGGCCTGCTCATTCGCCTGACAGGCATTGAGTAATCCGGCTACGGCAATCATCAACAAAAACTGTTTCATTATTGAACTTCCTCTGCAGACGTGGACTGGGGCGCGGTTAGCTGACCGCTAACCATGAGCAATTGCACATCGGCCATGGCGCGGTCAAAGCGCGCCTCGACTTCGGCCTGGGCAGCAGCATCCAGGCGGGTTTGGGCATCCAGCATGCTATTGATGTTTTCCATGCCCTGCGCAAATCGCAGGCGATGAATACGCAGTGATTCCTTCGCCTGAGCCAGCGCCTGCCGACGTGCCTGCCAGCGCGATGCTGTTTCCTCGCGCTGACGCAGCGCAGCGCGAACCTCCACTGCGATGCGCTCTTGCAAATCGCGAACAGCAAGTTCGGCGGCAGTCTGTTGCGCCTCGGCAGCGCGCAGCCGCGCCTGATCCGCGCCACCGGCAAACAAATTCCAGCGTACTACGGCCGCGACGGTATAGTTGCTGTGCCGTGGTGATACAGTATTGTTATTCCATTCTTCCGTTGCCTGCAGATCGAGCTGTGGACGAAACGCCGCCTTGTGCAGCAAGCTGGCGCTGGCGGCAGCATCCCGCTGCGCCTGCAAGGCCTGTAGATCACGCCGTGATGCCAGCGCCTGCGCAAGCCACCAGTCATCCGGGTGCGCCATGCGATGGCTATCCACGCCCTGCCAGTCCTGTAATCGCAAAGGCTGATCCATGGGTAGCCCCAGCAACTGGCGCAGACGATCCAGCGCCTGCTGATAGCGGTGATCCGCCTGGGTAATGGCAACCCCGGCGTTGAGCTGATGCACCCTGGCATCCATCACGTCGCTGTTCAGAAGCATGCCTTTTTCGAGCATATGACGGGCGCGTTGTACATGCGCATCGGCGGCTTTTTTGGCCTGCCGGGCCACTGCTTTGGCCTGCGCCGCGCGCAACGCCTGACTATAAGCCTGATATACGGCATAAATGGTTTGCATGCGTGTGCCTTGCCAGTCGTGTTGGCGCATGTTCAATCCTGCTTCTCTGCCTGCGATGGCCGCCGTCGTCGCGCCGCCGCGATACAAGGGCATATTCAGGGTCAGGCGATGCTGATACCAGCTTTGCGCTGCCGGAAAATTCAGCGATGCAGGCGCAAAATCAGCGGCAGTAATGCGCTGTTGCGATAACGTGCTGCCAAACACGGCCATCGGCGAATTACTGCGAATGGCCGAACTCTGCCAGCTTAACCGGGGCAGGCGGCTTGCCTTGCTGGCATCCAGCATGGCTTTGGCAGCATCCATCTGCGCTGCTTTGGCCTGCACCTGGCTGTTGCCTTGCAGCGCATGCGTCACCGCCGTGGACATATCCAGATGCAACGCTTCGGCATTTGCTTCTAATATAAACATATAGCAATAAACCAATAAAGAAGCACAAAAAAAGGCCCGTCGGGCCATGGCCTGCTTCATGTGCACATCTCCGGACAATAAATGTTTTTTAACGCCATGATCAAACCTTCAAAAGCAGGGTCGGCAATGCGATAATAAACCTGCGTACCCCGCCGCTCATTCTTGAGAATCCCCATCATCCGCATCTTGGCCAGGTGCTGGGAAAGATTGGATTGCGAGGCCCCTGTGGCTTCCAGTAGTTCGGCTACACACATGGGACCATTCATCAAATGGCACAACACGGCAAGGCGCAATTCATGCGCAATGGCGCGCAGGCCCTGTGACGCGTCTTTGATATTTTCCTGGGGAATCGCTTGCATGGCCGAACAATATTATAATAATCTAATATTGTCAATATCAAATATTCTGCTTTGTCTCGGCCTTTTGAGTTGACCGATATATTCAGGCTGATTTTTCATGCTTCGTGACTTTTGTCATTGCATAGGGGCGCGTGCGCGGCAGAGTTGAGTGCCTGTTTTTCGCAGCGTTCGGCCTGATGCTTTTTGTTTTCAACCATTGTCGTGGGGGAGAGTGGTTGATTTAATGGTATTATGCGCTTGTTATGAATCCCCCTTTTTGATAAAAACCAAGTAATAAAAGGGGGGTATTTATGCGCCTGTCGATAAGAATGATACTGGCATCACTGATGCTTGCGCCGGTGATGGCCCTTGCTGCTGATGGGGCCAAAAGCGAGCCGGTCAGCGTTCATATGGATGCTTACAAGATTGTGGTCGAAAAGGGTATCGAGCACAAAAAGCAAGCGAATATGGCCTATCCGGGCGATGTGCTCGAATACCGCGCCACCTATACCAATAACACCGATCACGATATTTCCGATCTCAAGGCAACCTTGCCCGTGCCTGCGGGTATGGAGTTGTTGCCGGATACCACTTCTCCTGCCGGTGCCAAAGCCAGCCTGGACGGCGCACGTTACGCCGATATTCCACTGATGCGCAAGGTAAAGCAGCCCGATGGCACATGGAAGGAAGAAAAAGTTCCCTACAAGGAATACCGCTCGCTGCGCTGGAATCTGAACCGGCTGGCAGCAGGGAAAAACAAGGTGGTTGTGGCGCGCATGCGCGTATCGCCACTTGATAATCAGGTAATAACCAAAGGAGGAGGAATGAAATAAGCAACCAGTTATGTACTGAATACGCAGGCGGTGTTTGCCGTGACTGCAACGGATCGGTCAGACGCAGGTTTTAGCAGAAGCGTGTCTCTTCCCCGATCATCCACGTCCACTAAACAAAACAAGGAGAAAACGATGAAGTATTCATCCCGCATGATCAAATCATGCGCTTACTTCGGTATCGTTGCCATGTTTGCTATCTTTGCTGTGCTCAATCAGCAGCCGCAGGCTATTGCTGCGCCGCTGGCTGGCACGGTGATTGGTAACCAGGCATCTGCAACCTATACCGATGCTTCGAATGCCGGGCGCACGGCCACTTCGAACACCGTCAATACCATTGTGCAACAGGTTCCGGCCTTTACACTGGTAACATCCCAGACCAAAACAGTCTCCCCTGGCGGTACGGTCTATTTTGGTCACACCATTACCAATACCGGCAATGGCGCTGACACCTTCTTCCTGCATGTAGCCGATCTGAATAACGGTTCGTTCACCTTCGCCGGCGTTAACGTCTATCTTGATGCCAATGGTGATGGCCTGCCCGATAGCTTCACCTCGCTGCAGGATACCTACACCACGTCGATCCCTGCCGGTGGTCAGTTCAAGTTTGTTGTTTCCGGTACTGTGCCGGGCAGCGCCCTGAACGGCAATACCGATCAGGTGAAGATCACCGCAACGTCAAGCACTAACCAGGCGCTGATCAACAATAATACTGATACAGTGAATGTCACCTCGGCAGCGGTTGTTGCCCTGACCAAATCCGAAAGCATTGCTTCCGGCCCGCCGGGCACAACCATCAAGTACACCCTGACCTACACCAATACGGGTAATGCCACGGCGACCAATGTAGCTATTGAAGACACGCTGAATGCCAACCTTGCCTATGTAAGAGGCACGGCACGCTGGAGTGTTACAGGCACAACTGCACTGACCGATCTTTACGGCGATGCTGCTCAGGGTGCTGGTCCAACCATGGATTACTATACCTATGCAACCACCAAAAATGATGGCGGTACTGGCAAGATCTGGGCAAACATCAGCGCTGTAGGCCCTGGTCAATCCGGTACGCTGACCTTTGACGTTATCGTGAATGCAGGTATTCCACCGCAGATCATTCCCAATACCGGTGCGATCAGCTATGCTGATGGCGTAAACACAACACGCGCCACAGGTACATCCAACCAGGTGAGCTTTACGGTTACTCAGAGTGCGGGCGTCTTACTGGATGATAACCCGTCACCCACCGATAAGGACGGGGTGAAGAATGATATCATCTCTGAAGGATCAGTTACCCAGGGTGGCACGATTGCTTTTGGTAATGTGGTTCATAATACCGGCAACGGTACGGATACCTTTAATATCGTTATCGACAACTATACCAGCACCTTCCCGGCAGGCACATCCTTTTTGTTGTACAAATCTGATGGCGTGTCGCCGCTGGTGGATACCAATGGCGATAACATCGTGGATACCGGCCCTATGGTAGCCGGTGCTTCCTACAACGTGTATGTGCAGGTGACCTTACCTGCCGGCGCTTCAGGCAATAATGGCGGTGCCGGATATGATGTTTATTCGCGCGCTATCTCGGTATTGAATGCAGCCGTTGCTGATCCGACGCGGGATCATCTGGGAACGATTACGCCGAACACGGTGGATATGACCAATAATGTCAGCTTTGCCGCAGCAACCGCCGCAGATGGTAAAGGCATCTATACCTCAAAAACTGCTTCGCTGGCTGCAGGTCGCATTACCAATCCGACGCTGAACCCTGGTGATACCTACACCTTCGCGCTGTATGTGAACAACACCAGTACGGTGCCGGATAGTTTCGATCTGTTAGGCGATATCAACACCACCGCAGCCTTTGGCGCGGCAAGCACTGTGCCTGCTGGCTGGACGCTGACGTTCCGTGCCAATGCTACAGGTGTCTGTGCCACCACAGGGGCAACGCTGAGTAATACAGGTACGATCAATG
>WFOJ01000213.1 GCA_015488125.1 Mariprofundaceae bacterium | reverse complement strand
GGGCCAATGCCAATCGGGCGCTGGCCGAACTGGGCTATGATATTCAGATGACGCTGGAAGAAACCCGGCCTCATGTCGGCGGCGGCGCGCAAAAACTGGCTGCCAGTGTTCTGGGAAAAGCCATGGATGATCCGGCCACGATGGCTATGTATCATGCTTTTACCCGGCATTATACCGAGCATCCAGCCGATTTTGGCCGCCCTTTCGCGGGTGTCATGGAGGTGCTGGACACCTTGAAGGCGCGAAACATTCCCATGTCGGTGGTCACGGCCAAACCGGCAGCAGCCCGCGTCAAGGTATTGGATGCCATGGGAATCACGCCTTATTTGACGCTGGCCTTATCGCCAGAAGATGGCTACCCGAAAAAACCAGCGCCTGATATGTTATGGCAATGCTGCAAGGCGATGAACGTCAATCCTGCTGAAACCGTCATGGTCGGTGATACCCGTTTTGATCTTGAAGCTGGCTTGAATGCCGGATGTGGTCGTGTGGCCTTCGCTGAGCATGGTTATCAGGATTTGCCTGAGGGCCTTGCCGGGAAAGTCCTTCGTCTGCATGTATTTACTGATCTACTGAGGCTTTTTTGATCAGGCCATTCCCCTCTCCGGTATTGATAGGCACCGGAGAGGGGGGGGTGCATCAGAAATCGAGGGTGCGCTTTTGGGGCAAGCCTTCAATATCGGACAAGGTAGTTTCCATCAAGGGTGTGCGAACGCATGCTTCGCCCTGCAACAACTCGTGTTGCAAGGTAACCAGCGGGTTGTGACCGATAAAAGTGATGCACTGTCCACCGTTGGTGCTAACGCGCTTTGCCAGGTGTGGTGGCAGCTCATCAATGGCCGCAGCGACAACAAGCACATCAAACGTGCCATCTCCCAGGCTTTGTTCTACTGCTGCTGCGTCCATGGCATTGAGCTGGATCACATCGACGTTGCCAATACCCTGAGCGCTCAGATTATTACGCGCTATTTCTACCAGTTGTGCATGAATATCGCAGGCTGTGACATGTTTTGCTTTCATGGCCAGCAACATGGCCAGAAAGCCGGATCCGGCGCCGACAAGCAGTACGCGCTCGTCACCACGAAGCTGTAGCTGCTGGAGAATAGTGGCTTCCTGCAACGGGGTCAGCATTTCCTGACCGCAGGCCAGTGGCGCATGACCTTCCATAAAGGCCATCATACGCATGTTTTCAGGCAAAAATGCTTCGCGTGGCATGCGCTCCAGCATATCAAGAAGCTCGCCATCAAGTATTTTGCAGCAACGAATCTGATGCTCCACCATATTTTTTCTGGCGGCCGAAAAATCGCTGGTGTAGTCGCTCTCGATCATCGTGGACGCTCCCTCCGGATGAATTCCTGCGGTATGATGCCGCAGCAAGCTGAAAACTCAAGCGTGGCTCAAAAACAAGCGACACTCAAAACGAAAAAAGGAAGGCGTAAAGCCTTCCTTTCTTGTGCTATGTGTGCGGTTCAGCGCTTGGAAAACTGAGGTGCGCGGCGGGCTTTCTTCAGGCCTGCCTTCTTGCGCTCGACCTTACGGGCATCACGCGTCAAAAATCCAGCAGGCTTCAATTGTGCGCGGAATGCTTCGTCATAAGCAAGCAAGGCCCGAGCAAGACCATGACGAAGCGCGCCAGCCTGACCGGAAACGCCACCGCCGTGAACATTCACGCGAACATCCACGCGACCATCAAGACCAACAGTGGAGAGTGGCAACAAGGCCTGCTGGCGAATAATCTCGATCGGGAAATAATCCTCAATACTGCGACCATTGACTTCGATCTTGCCGTCTCCAGGCTTGATCATCACACGGGCTATGCTGCGTTTGCGGCGTCCGGTGCCGCGATAAAATTCTTCTGCCATGATTTACGGTTCCTTATGCCAGGGTGAGTTGCTGTGGTTTTTGCGCTGTGTGTGGATGATCCTCGCCAGCATAAACCTTGAGTTTTTTAAGCATTTTGCGACCCAACGGGCCTTTTGGCATCATGCCTTTGACAGCGCTTTCAATAACGCGTTCAGGATGTTCTGCGCGCTGTTTCTCCAGCGTAATGCTCTTCAAACCACCGGGAAACCCCGTGTGGTGGTAATAGGTCTTCGCAGTTTCCTTGCTGCCGGTGACTGCGACTTTATCCGCATTGATAACGATGACGTGATCGCCACAGTCAGCATGCGGACTATACTCAGGGCGATGTTTGCCGCGCAGGATGCGGGCAACTTCTGTCGCCATGCGACCAAGTACCAGGTCTTTGGCATCCACGATATACCACTTCCGATCAATATCGCCGGGGCGAACAGTCCAGGTTTTCATTCTCCAAGCTCCACTTTGCGGTTGCTGCCGCACACATTAAACAGTGTAAGAATATGGCGAGATACATCCATATCTTGTCAGTTCCTGACGCGCAACAAGGGGTATCAACGACCAGGTGGACGGATATTGCGCGTTAACCAGATACAGCACGGTGACTTCAACAGCAAAATGCCTGCCCGCCACCATTCAGGGGCGACGCATCTTATGGCGCGAACGACGGATGTCAACACAGACGGGAAAAGGATATTTTGCCTGGTCGCCATCAAGCTGCTAGTCTTGGCCGCAGCGAGCGTGCAGGCGGAGGGGGTCTGCAAGCTTTACCGCCCGCGCCTCCCTGGTACAGTCAGGCGATGGGGTGTAAGCTGTTCGTAATTTTACGTTGACTGCCGGATGTGAGCAGGTAGCGACATTGCCCGCAATGTTTGGCGCCTTGCGCAGCGACGATGGTTTTGGAGTGAGCATGATACCGCAAAGAACCCTGGAGCATTCCATTAAATGCAGTGGCATTGGCCTGCATTCCGGCAAAAAAATTCAACTGCATCTGCACCCGGCTGACAGCAACAGCGGCATTACCTTTATTCGTTCCGATCTTGGTGTGCGAATTCCAGCACGCGCTGCCAATGTGTGTGACACCCGCTTATGTACGACGATCGGCAAGGATGGGGCGAGTATTTCCACGGTCGAGCATTTGCTTTCAGCGCTGGCCGGGCTTGGTATTGACAACGCGGATATTGAAGTCGATGGCCCGGAAGTCCCGGTGATGGATGGTTCGGCGGCCCCTTTTGTTTTTTTGATCCAGTGCGCGGGTATCCGCACGCAGGATCAGCCCAAAAAAATGCTGCGTATTCTCAAGCGTGTGGAAATCAACGATGGCGATAAACGTTGTGCCCTGTATCCCTCTTCCGGGTTTCGGGTTTCCTATTTGCTGGATTATGATCATCCGTTGCTCCGTCGGCGTTATGTCAGTATTGATTTTTCACGGCAGGCGTACACCCGGGAGGTCAGTCGTGCCCGCACTTTTGGCTTTTTGCATGAAATTGAACAATTGCAGAAGGCCGGACTGGCGTTGGGTGGTTCACTGGATAATGCCATTGTTCTTGATAAGTATCGCGTCGTGAACGAGGGTGGTCTGCGTTATGAAGACGAATGCGTGCGCCATAAAATTCTCGATACATTAGGTGATCTTTCACTGGCGGGACTACCGATTATCGGCGCCTTTGAAGGCGAACGAACAGGGCATTACAGCAATCATCAACTGGTCAGCGCATTGCTTGCTGATGAATCTGCCTGGGTGATCGAGGATGCCGTTACGCCTGCCAAGGGGCAGGCGGAAACAACGAATGCTCCCCAATCAGTCGGGCAACTGGTGTAATCGCTGTGTTACAGGAAATAGCGGAATTGCGCCAAATATGCGACCTGTTGGCGGCAAATAGCGACGCGACAACGACGAAACGAAGATTTGGCCAATACCCGATGTTTCGTAGTAGATTGATCAAAGTCTGACAGACTCCGAGATCACAGGAGAGATCGGCACCACCTTGATGGTGACCAGCTCTCCATCTTAACTTCGTGGTGTTGGCCACGACCATAGGCATATTCATGAATTCAATTGACGATTCTCGTGATCAAAACGAGACAGATTTCTCCTCGCTGGGGCTGGCTCCCGCTGTGTTGCAGGCCTTGCATACACTGGGTTATGAGCAACCTACACCCATTCAGCAACGGATCATACCCTCTGTGCTGGCTGGCCGGGATGTTCTCGGGCAGGCACAGACAGGCACGGGGAAAACAGCAGCGTTTTCACTGCCCATGCTGTCAAATATTGATCTGAGCAACAAGGCTGTGCAGGCACTGGTTCTGGCCCCTACGCGCGAGCTGGCCATTCAGGTAGCGGAAGCCATCCACTCCTATGCTGCCAGCATGCCTGGCTTTCAGGTGTTACCCATTTATGGCGGCCAGAGCTATACGGCCCAGCTTCGTCCGCTGAAGCGTGGTGTACATGTTGTCGTTGGCACACCAGGGCGTGTGATTGACCATATCAAACGCGGCACACTAAAACTGGATGCCTTGCGCATGCTGGTGCTTGATGAAGCTGATGAAATGTTGCGCATGGGTTTTGTTGATGATGTGGAATGGGTGCTGGAGCAAACGCCGGAAGATCGTCAGGTTGCGTTGTTCTCCGCCACCATGCCAAAGGATATCCGTCGCATTGCCCAACGGCACCTGAAGAATCCCGACGAAGTATGTATCCAGGTTCGCACGACCACGGCAGAAACCATTCGTCAGCGCTATTGGGTCGGTCACGGCAGCCGCAAGCTGGATGTATTAACGCGCATTCTGGAAGCTGAAGATGATGTGGATGCCACAATTGTGTTCGTGCGTACCCGTAATGCCTGTAGTGATCTTGTGGAAAAACTGGATGCTCGTGGCTATGCCTGTGCTGCGCTTAACGGTGAAATGGCCCAGGCACAACGCGAGCAGGTGGTAGAACAACTCAAGAAAGGCAAACTGGATGTTGTGGTTGCGACTGATGTTGCTGCCCGAGGGCTGGATGTCGAACGGATTAGCCATGTCATCAATTATGATGTTCCCCATGACACAGAATCATATGTGCATCGCATTGGTCGCACTGGTCGTGCTGGCCGCAAGGGAGATGCTATCCTGTTGCTGACGCCACGTGAACGACGCATGCTCAATGCTATTGAACGGGCGACGCGGCAAAAATTGGAAGTACTCCAACTGGCAAGCACTGCCCAGGTGAACAACAAGCGTGTTGAACGCTTCAAGGCCAGGTTGGAAAGCACACTGGAGCATAAGGACATACCTTTTTTCTCCCGGTTATTGGAAGAATTTCATCAACAAAGCGGCGCCGCGCCCATCGAAATCGCCGCCGCACTGGCTATTTTGCTGCAAGGTGATGAACCCTTGTTGCTGGATGAATCCGCGCCTGATCCGTCGCGTTCCTTTAGCAAGGATGATGACAGTAAACGGCAACGCAGGCAGGGAGGACGTAACCAGGGAAAATTGCCTGTTGAATCAGGCATGGATCGCTACCGCTTGGCTGTTGGCCGCAAGCACGGACTGCGCCCGGAACAGGTTGTCGGCATTATTGCCAAAAAGGCTAAAATCAGCGGCAGTCACATTGGCCGCATTGATATTCGTGAAGAGTTCTCGACGGTTGATTTGCCTGAAGGCATGCCGCCCCATGTCTTTCATGCGCTAAAGAATGCTCGTGTTGCCGGCCACCCTCTGCTGATCAGCAAGTTCGAAGGTGGTGGCTATGCAGCCAAAAAACGCCGGCGAAGATCGTAAGACGGTCATTTATCTGTCGTCAGTTCCACGGTGGTGCCAGACCACCGTGGGTTGACTACCGGATCGCTTATGCGATCACCACGCAATTGCGGCCCTGCTGCTTGGCCTCATATAAAGCGGCGTCCGCCCGCTCGATACAGCGTTGGAAGTCCGGATGGCCATCATGAAGCGCGCCGCCAATACTGACTGTCACTGCCACACGCTCTCTTTCGTTGAGCATGTGTACCTCGTTGTGAACAGAGGCGCGAATGTGTTCTGCCTTGTGTGCCAACAGATTCGCCTCAATACCAGTCACAACAGGATCAGAATTTCTTCGCCGCCATAACGAAAACAAAAATCCGTTGGTCGCAGGCAGCGCTGAATAACATCTGCTATGCGTTCAAGCACTGTGTCCCCCGCCTGGTGACCATAGTTGTCGTTCACCTGTTTGAAGTGGTCAATATCAACCATCAAAATACCAAAGCGTTGTCCCCGCTGGATGCTGATGCTGGTTTCCCGTTTCAAAATACCGTCGAGAAAGCGGCGATTCAACAACTTGGTTAAAGGATCGCGGCCAGCCATATCCTTGAATACTTTTTGGATCATGGCTGTGAGCAACGAGGAAATACGGCTGGTCATCTCATTGAGCTGATCAGGCAAGCGTTGGCGGTCACAAGGCGATGAGGAAAACAGGGTATCAATGTTTTTCAACAAACCAAGTATTGATTGCAGCTCCTCGAAGTCAGGGAAATAAAAATTGGCCTTGTGTACAAACCACAGGCCAAAGGTTGTTTGATATACATTGCACTCAGGCATGGATTTCATGGCCTCATCACTGTTCAAAGTCAACAGTTTTGTCAGCACGCTTCTGTTCCAGTCAAATATTTCCGAGCGAATACGTTCGCATTCCAGGACGATATCATCAGCAGAACTATGCATGCGCAAAGCCAGCGCATCGCGTTCGAATTTAATGCTTTCATGGAAAAAGGCGCTGTTGATACCGGTTAATGCGGTGTCAAGAAGATTATTGATGTAGATAATGCCCTGACTAACCTGTTCATGATTCATATCGTGCGCCAGAAAGCTGCGAAAACAAGCATCTTTGACGATCTGCATGGCTTGATCCACCAATTGCATGGGAATACCGATGCGCGCATGCACCGTGCCAATGCGTTGATGCTGTTCATCCAGCGTAACCGGATTAAAACAATCCAACTGAGTAAAAAGACGAACAAACCATTGCGTGAAACTCTGTTCCAGATGCGATGCTACCTGCTCCTGGGAGATATAGGTATTGGCTTCCGGATGATCCAGCAGCTCCTGATAAAACAAGGTGGCGATATGCGATGCTTCAGGCGCAAGAAGCTCGCCTACCAGTTGGCGAATTTCAGGCGAAGAATCCTTCAATACCCGTTCAAATGATTGTTGTAGCATCTTGTGCTCCCGTATCAAGAAGCAAATCTTGTGTTGTGCATTTTTTCATTGGTTATAACCTTGATTGCAAGCATGACTCCTGACAACGGTAATTACAAGTTCACATTGCGCAACAGCAGTTTGACCGTGGATTTTCACTCACCAGAGTGGTAGCATCGTCCGCGATGGCATCCCGCACACTTCATCCGGCAAGTCGGCAGGCAGCCCACCTGGCCCACGCAGGCTTGCGCCTCTATGTCCATGTGCCATTTTGCGAACATAAATGTCACTACTGTGACTTTAATTCCCATGTGCGTCGTCAGATCAACTGGCAAAACTGGCTGCAAGGTATATTACGAGACTGGCAAGGCCACCATATTCCGCCAAAGCATATTGACAGCATATTCATCGGCGGCGGCACACCTTCGCTCATGCCCGTGGACATCCTGGAAGCACTGCTGCACGCTATCCACGATAGATGCCGGTTAGCGCCACAGGCAGAGATCACCATGGAAGCCAACCCTGGATCAGCCGATGCCGGGCGTTTTGCTGCTTATCGCCAATGCGGTATCAATCGCCTGTCCATCGGCGTGCAAAGCCTGCAAAGCGATGAACTGCGATGGCTGGAGCGTATTCACGATCCACAGCAGGCGCTGCAGGCTTTCACCATGGCCCGCGATGCGGGCTTTGAGAATATCAACCTTGACCTGATGTATGGCCTGCCGGCACAACCACTTCATCGCTGGTTGCAAAGCCTGCATCAGGCATGCGAGTTACAACCGGAACATCTTTCCTGCTACCAGTTAACCGTCGAGCCAGGCACTCGCCTGGCCAGCATGCATGCCAGCAATCCGGATATGCAATGGCCCGATGATGATCAGGCCATCATGTTTTTCCGGCAAACACGAAGGGTGCTCGCTGAACATGGCTTTATCGCCTACGAAATATCCAACTACACCAGAAACAATCGCTATTGCCGACACAATGATGGCTATTGGCTGTACGATGATTACATCGGGCTTGGCCCCGGCGCGGCAGGCAAATATGATCTGGCTGACGGTGGTGTTATCCGGTGGTGGAATATTCGCTCGCCTGAGACGTACGCCCGACAACTTGCTTTAGAGGGGCACGGTGTTGCCGGCGAGGAAAGAATGAGCAAGGAAGAGGCGGCCAGCGAAGCCTTCTGGCTTGGCCTGCGCCGCAATCATGGCATCAATCACCAGCGTTTTTGCCAGCGCTTCTCTCCCGCTCTCCTTCAACGCCAGCAACAGGCCTGTCGGCGCTGGCAACAGCAAGGTATGCTGGCCATCAATCAGCAACAAACCTGCATCACGCCGCAAGGCTGGTTGATGGCCGATAGTATCGCCGCCAGTGTCTTTGACTAGGACTTTGGCAATCGTCACGAGAAATAGCGGGATTGAGCCAAATATTCGACCTGTTTACGGCGAATAGCAGCGCTATTTAACAAAAACAGGGTGAAGATTTGGCCAATATCCGCTTTTTTGTAGTAGATTGATCAAAGTCCGACAGACTCCCAGGATCAGGATGTGTATTCGCAGCCTTCGGGACGTGCCAGCAGGCTGCTGAGTGCCATCTCTGGCGCAACTCCCTGGCTGAGGATACGATCAACTGCAAAACTGATCGGCATATCGACACCTTTCTGACGAGCCAGCTGACAAACAGCACGGGTGGTGCGTTCGCCTTCCACGACCTGACCGATATGCGCACGAGCAGCGGCCATATCCATCCCCTGTGCCAGCGCCATGCCAAAGCGCCGGTTGCGCGATAAACCGCCCGTACACGTCAATACCAGATCACCAAGACCGGAAAGCCCGGCCAGCGTCGCCGCCCTGGCGCCACAGGCAACGGCCAGACGGCTGATTTCACTGATCCCCCGGGTAACCAGGGCGGCAATCGCATTGTGGCCAAGCTGCATGCCATCGGCAATGCCTGCGGCAATGGCAATTACATTTTTCAGGCTACCACCAATGGCCACGCCTGCCGGGTCATCGCTGTGATACACGCGAAAATGCTGATCGGAAAAAAATGACGCGGCATAAGCAGCCGTTGCCAGATCGTGAGCGGCCATGGTAATCGCTGTCGGCTTGCCTTGAGCCACTTCCCGTGCAAATGAAGGGCCGGAAAGCAGCGCCATGCGTGCTCGTCCAAGGTAACGTACCAGCAACTCATCCATACGTTCCATGGTGTCAGGGTGCAAGCCTTTGGCGGTGGCAATCACCAGTCGGTCATCATCACGAAAACGGGTCAGATAACTTTCCGTGACCGCACAGGGAACGGCCAGCACGATAGCTTCCGCCTGATCCAGCACCTCCGCCAGTACGGCAGCAGGCGTGATATTCGACGGCAGCGGCAAACCGGGAAGGTAGCGGCTGTTTTGCCGCTCCCTGAGGATGTGGCAAGCCTGCGCCTCACTGCGCGTCAGCAGCGAAACCGGGCGGCCACTGCGCGCCAGCACCATGGCCAGTGCCGTTCCCCATGAGCCGGCACCAATTACCGCGACTTTACGCATGTCTCAGTTACCGTGAATACGCTTGATCGCTTCAGACAACGGCAATGCCCATTGTTCACCAGTGTTCATATCTTTCAATTGCACCTGTTCTGCTGTCAGTTCATCCGTACCAAGAATCAGACAATAAGCCACAGCCTCCCGGTTGGCAATTTTGAACTGACGTTTCATGCCGCCGCCACCCGCATGAATGGTGGCAATACCCTGCTGACGCAAGGCGTCCGCATGACGCATGGAAGCCTGCAATACCGCCGCATCACCGCTGGCAATGACGCATACATCAGGCGATTTAGCCTGCATCTCCGGCAATAACAGCGCCAAACGTTCCAGTCCGGCAGCAAAACCAATGGCTGGCGTGGCCGGCCCGCCCAGTGATTCAACCAGTCCATCATAACGACCACCAGCCAGCACGGTGCCTTGTGCTCCGAGTTGATCAGTGATGATTTCAAATGCCGTGCGATTGTAATAATCCAGCCCGCGCACAATGCGCGGATTCACCACAAAAGGAATATCCAGTGTTTGCAGCCCCTGCTGCACACCATTAAAATGTTCGTCGCAAGCCTGGCAAAGATGGTTTACCATTTCCGGCGCATCCTGCAATTGCTGCTGGCAATCGGCTTCCTTGCAATCCAGCACGCGCATGGGATTACTATCGATTCTTGTGATGCAGGTGTCGCACAATGTGTGCCGACGCTGTGCCAGATAGTTCAGCAGATGCTGACGATACGCAGGGCGACACGCAGGGCAGCCCAGCGAATTGATTTCCAGGCGCAGTTGCTGCAAGCCCAACGCCTGCACCAACTGCCAGCTCATGGCCAGCACTTCTGCATCTGTCTGGCAATCAGCGCGACCAAAACATTCAGCGCCGATTTGTTGAAACTGCCGCAAGCGTCCTTTTTGCGGGCGTTCACGGCGAAACATCGGCCCGATGTAAAACCAGCGCTGACCACCACTGCGCGTTAATCCCGCCTGCAAATAAGCCCGCACGGCGCCTGCCGTTCCTTCCGGACGCAGACACACATGCTCGTCGCCCTGATCGACAAAGTGATACATCTCTTTGGAAACAATATCCGTCGCTTCACCAACAGAACGAACGAACAACGCCGTCGGCTCCAGCACAGGTAAGCGAACCTCGTTAAAAGCATAGCGCCGGAACATCTCACGCGCTGTTGCCTCCACATGTTGCCAGCGGCTGACCTCATTCGGCAAGCCATCATGCATGCCGCGCACGCTCCGCAATTGTTTTGCCAATGCCTACTCCTTTGCTTCGCGTATCGCCGCCGCTCTTGCTTCGACTTCCGCCACCAATGTATCAATCATGGCATCAGCCCTAACCCGTCCTGCTTTCTGACCATCGCAATACAGCGTGTGCACAGGGTAACCACCGGTAATACCCAGTGCCGCTTCCTGCGCTTCGCCAGGACCATTGACCACACAACCAATCACCGCCACATCCATGTTTTCGTGAATATGTGCCAGACGTTGTTCCAGTTCATTGACGGTATCAATCACCGAAAACTTCTGACGCGCGCAACTGGGGCAGGCAATCAGGTTGACCCCGCGATGACGCAGCCCCAGACTTTTGAGGATTTCAAAGCCAACGCGGACTTCTTCTTCTGGCTCGGCAGCCAGCGATACGCGAATCGTATCACCGATGCCATCGACCAGCAGCAAGCCCAGACCAATCGCTGATTTGATACTGCCCGCCGCCAGGCTGCCGGATTCGGTGATGCCAAGGTGCAGCGGATAATCCACCATGGAGGCCAGTTTGCGGTAGGCCTGCACGGTCATGGGAATATTGCTGGCTTTCAGTGAAACCTTGATATCGTGAAAATCCATATCCTCAAGAATATGGATATGGTTCATGGCGGATTCCACCATGGCATCAGCACAAGGTTCGCCGTATTTTTCATACAGATGCTTTTCCAGCGAGCCGGCATTCACTCCGATTCTGATGGATACGCCGCGTTCTCTGGCGGCATGCACCACGCGCGCAATTCGCTCGCGCCCACCGATATTACCAGGATTCAAACGCAGGCCAT
>WFOJ01000212.1 GCA_015488125.1 Mariprofundaceae bacterium | reverse complement strand
TGACCAAGGAGGAAGGCGGTCGTCACACACCGTTTTTTAACGGTTACCGTCCGCAGTTTTACTTCCGTACCACGGATGTGACAGGTTCTGTAACGCTGCCGGAAGGCACGGAAATGGTGATGCCTGGTGATAATGTTTCCATGGATGTTGAACTGATCACACCGATCGCCATGGACAAGGAATTGCGTTTTGCGATTCGTGAAGGTGGCCGCACCGTAGGTGCTGGCGTCGTTACCGAGATTAGCGAGTAATAAAACTGCACAGGGGGCGGGTGGCAGTTGATGCTGTCACTCGCTTTTTCTGTTATGGGAGTTGAATATGCGTGACCTGCTGGCATTGGCCTGCGAATCGTGCAAGCGCAGAAATTATACGACAGACAAGAATAAACGGACAATGACGGAGAAGTTATCTCTTCGCAAGTATTGTAGTTTCTGTCGTAAGCACACCTTACACAAGGAAACAAAGATCAAGTAGGCCGAAGGCCTTTCGGGGCGCTGCTTGTTCTCTTTGATCGCTTTTTGGACTGACAAAACAGCGATTACAGGCCAGTAGTTCAATTGGTAGAGCACCGGTCTCCAAAACCGGCTGTTGGGGGTTCGAGTCCCTCCTGGCCTGCCACTTACAATCGCCAGATCAGCTTGTAGTTGCGACGCAGGCTGTCTGTATCTGGCGAGATTGTTTCAATTTATTAGTCTGATGCCCACTTAGGCTCAGCATAGCAGGGTAAACCAATGAGTCGAATAGCATCTGTATCCCGCTTTCTGAACGAGGTTCGAGCTGAATCCAAAAAGGTCGTATGGCCAGACCAGAAAGAAACCATCAGCGCAACCATTATGGTCTTTATTATGGTGATTTTTATTTCCCTGTTCCTCTGGGCTGTGGATTCCATCCTCAGCGCGCTGATCAAGATGGTGATATAGATGGCAATGCGTTGGTATGTGGTTCAGGCCTATTCAGGCTTTGAAGATCGGGTTCAGAAGGCCATTCGCGAGAATGCCGAGCGTGCAGGTTTGGCTGACAGTTTTGGTCAGATTCTGGTTCCCAAGGAAGAAGTGATTGAGCTGAGAAATGGCCAGAAGGTCAGCAGTCAGCGCAAGTTTTTTCCTGGCTATGTGCTTGTTGAAATGGAGATGAACGACGAAACCTGGCATGTCGTTAAAGATACGGACAAGGTCAGTGGTTTTCTCGGTTCCGACCGCAAGCCCCGCCCGATCACCAAGGCCGAAGTCGAGCGTCTGACGCGGCAGATTGAAGAAGGTATCGAACGACCAAAACCCAAGGTGCTGTTTGAAATCGGTGAGGCGGTGCGCGTCATCGAAGGGCCGCTGGCCTCATTCAACGGTGTGGTTGAGGAAGTCGATGAAGAACGGGGCATGCTGAAAGTCAGCGTATCGATTTTTGGTCGCCCCACACCCGTAGAACTCGAATACGTCCAGGTCGAGAAGGGTTAGTAGAGGACAATAACAATGGCAAAGAAAGTCGCGAAGCAAATCAAGCTTCAGGTACCTGCCGGTAAAGCGAATCCGGCGCCGCCAGTAGGCCCTGCACTGGGTCAGGCTGGTGTCAATATCATGGAGTTCTGCAAGGCGTTTAATGCACGCACGCAGGAAATGGAAGCAGGTCTTCCATTACCGGTGGTGATCACCGTCTTCCAGGATAAGTCGTTTGAGTTCGCTGTCAAAACACCACCGGCATCGGTGCTGTTGATGAAGGCAGCGAAGATCACCAAGGGAAGCGCTGAGCCGAACAAGAAAAAGGTGGGAACCGTTACACGTGCCCAGTTGCGTGAGATTGCAGAGGCTAAAATGGCTGACCTGAACTGCTATGACGTGGAAGCCGGTGCCCGTATTATCGAAGGCACGGCGCGCTCCATGGGTCTGGAAGTCGAGGAGTAAGTCATGGCGAAGATGTCAAAGCGTATGAAAGCAGCGTGTGAAGGCGTTGCAGCTACTCCGGTCAGCCTGAGTGAAGCAATCGATGTGCTGATGAAAACACCAGCGGCCAGATTTGATGAATCCGTTGATGTAGCCATCAAGCTTGGTGTTGACCCACGTCACGCCGACCAGATGGTGCGCGGCAGTATTTCCTTGCCAAATGGCACGGGTAAAACAGTTCGCGTTGCCGTTTTCGCGCGCGGCCCCAAAGCTGAAGAAGCGAAGGCTGCTGGCGCTGATATTGTTGGTGCAGAAGATCTGGTGGAAAAAGTCCAGGGTGGCTTTCTTGACTTCGATCGTGTGGTTGCCACGCCAGACATGATGGCACAGGTTGGTCGTCTTGGTCGTGTACTCGGTCCTCGCGGATTGATGCCCAACCCCAAACTCGGTACCGTCACCATGGATGTCAGCAAGGCTGTGAGTGCGATCAAGGCTGGTCAGATTGAGGTGCGTGTAGACAAGGCAGGTGTAGTGCATGCTCCTGTTGGCCGTCGCTCCTTCGAGACTGAGGCATTGTTGGCGAATATTGAGCATCTGATTGCGGAACTGAATCGTATGAAGCCAGCCGCTGCCAAGGGACGCTATATTCAGTCAATGGCAATTTCGTCAACCATGGGTCCTGGCATCCGTGTGGATGTGAATACCCTGTAATAGAATTGCCCTGTTGTTTGTCGGCAGCGGGGTCTATTAAGTTTGTGATACCCGCTCTCAGGGTGTTGCTGAGGTGGCTTTGCCATTTCGTCATGATCCGTCCAAGACTGCAGGAACCTTGTGTTTAATTGCGCTGCATCCTGCATAGATGGCTGTTGCCTGTTTGCGCGGATCAAGGGGGCTGACCTGAAACCTTGCTGATGTTTGATCGGCGTTGGTGTACGCGGGTTTGCTCCCAAACAATACGGCATTCCGTATTGATCTTGCAAGGAGGTTGGTAATGAAGCGAGAAGATAAACATCTGATTGTTGAAGAACTTCATGCTGGCTTTGCCGATGCTTCCGCTGGTGTCGTCGCCCGTTATCGTGGTTTGACTGTGGCGCAAATGTCAGATTTGCGTCGTCGCTTGAGGGATACGGGCGTATCCATTCAGGTGGTCAAAAACACCCTGGCGCGCCGTGCGGCGAAAGACACCCGCTTTGAAGAGGCTACGCCGTTGTTCACCGGTCCGGTAGCCATTGCTTATGGCAATGATCCGGTTGGTATGGCCAAGGCGATGGCTGATTTTGCCAAAGAGCATGAAGCGCTGGAAATTCAGGGTGGCGTACTCGATGGCAAGGCGGTTACAGCAGCGGAGATTCAAGCACTGGCAAGCTTGCCGTCGCGTGAAGTATTGCTGGCGAAAATGCTGGGCAGTATGCAGGCACCGATCAGCGGCTTTGTACGCACACTCAATGAGATTCCATCATCGTTTGTACGTGTCCTGGCTGCGATTCGCGATCAGAAAGAAGCAGCCTGAGGCTGCTGCGCTACCGAATATTCGGAACTACCGTGCGTTCATCCCGCATCAGATATGGGGAAACGCCTTAAAACAAGAATGACAGGAGTAAAGTCATCATGGCAATTTCAAAAGACGAGCTGATTGAAGCAATTGAGAACATGAGCGTTCTCGAGCTTTCCGAGCTGGTTTCCGCTCTGGAAGAAAAATTTGGCGTATCTGCAGCCGCTCCCGTAGCTGTTGCTGCTGTTGCAGGCGCTGCGGATGCAGGCGCTGCGGCTGAAGAAAAGACTGACTTTGACGTTATGCTGGAAAGCGCTGGCGACAAGAAGATTCAGGTGATCAAAGCTGTACGTGAAGTTACCGGCCTGGGCCTGAAGGAAGCCAAGGCATTGGTTGAAAGCGCACCTGTTGCCGTCAAGGAAGGCTTGCCGAAGGACGAAGCTGAGGCACTGAAAGCCAAGCTGGAAGAAACTGGCGCCAGCGTAGCCCTGAAGTAATTCGCAGCATATTGCGTACTCTTTCCTGAACAGGAAGTGAGGCTGGCCCCCATGAGGGGGCTGGCCTTTTTGTGTCTTTGTCCGGCAATACGCTGTTGCGATAAAGACATACCGACGGCGGCCTGCGTCTTCACACAAGCTGTGATTGACCGGCCATTCCTCACCAAGTTAGCAAACATGCAAGCGATAGCTTCGGCTTGTATGTTGTTTTGATTACTCGGAGTCATCTATGGGCAAGCAAGCAACGTCAGATCAGTCCACGATCGTCAAACGCATCAGAAAAAACTTCGGTCGCATCGAAGCTCCACTGGATATGCCAAACCTGCTGCATTTGCAGCT
>WFOJ01000211.1 GCA_015488125.1 Mariprofundaceae bacterium | reverse complement strand
TTGCAACGCTTCGCCATATCGCTTTGAACCTTCTCAAGGCGGAAAAATCTCTCAAGGTAGGAATGAAAGTTAAACGATTACGTGCCGGATGGGATCACAAGTACTTGCTCAAGGTTCTTGGCGGGTAAGATTTTAATGCGATTGCCCTGTGAAAGTTGAACGTGCAGATGACTGACAACAGCACAGGCACTGCCTGTACAACTGGGCTTTTATCCTGAGGTCACAACAGCGGTTAATAACGATGGGTGACATCCGGTGTGAGATTTTCAAATCCATCTTCCCAGTGACATGAGTGGTGAGGTAAATGAAATTCCATGCAAAAGTTGCTATCCTGTTAATTCGGACTAAAGTGCTCCGCTTTAGATTGTGTCGGCACTTGCTTGTCCACATAATCTGGATGAGCAAAACAACCAGCGGACTGGAGGCGGTATGTTGCGTTTAACCCGCATGGCGGACTATGGGGTGTTGTTGATGGCCAGCCTGGCAGCCAGCGATAAAGATCGCCTGACGGCAGCGGAGCTGGCGCAGCGTACGCATATTCCACAGCCAACGGTGAGCAAGATTCTGCAACGCCTGCTCTCCGGTCAGTTACTGGATTCGGTGCGCGGTGCGCATGGCGGCTATGCGCTGATGCGGACGGCGGCGACGATTTCGCTGGGTGAAATACTGCAATGCCTGGATGACGAAATGGCACTAACGGATTGCGCTGCGCATGGTACGCCGTGTGAGCAGCAGGATGTGTGTCATCTGGATCATAACTGGCAGGGTATCAACCGCAGCATTGCTCGCGTGCTGCACAGTATTTCGCTGGCTGATATGATGGCCGAAAACTTCGCGCCGGAGTTTTGCCTGGTGACGCAGCGACATCCGGCAACCCTGCCGATTCGGGAAGATCAGCAGCGAGCCTGTACCACCTGCTCAGGGAGTGTGATTGCATGAGCGAAAAACAACGACTGGAAGAAGAACTCAGTCACCGCGAGTATGAGGCGGGCTTTGTGACGGATATTGCGCAGGATACCTTGCCACCGGGACTGGATGAATCCGTTATTCGCAAGATTTCGGCCATCAAGAACGAACCGGAATGGCTACTGAACTGGCGCTTGCAGGCTTTTGCCGCCTGGCAAAACATGATGGAACCGCATCATTGGGCAAAAGTGGATTATCCACCGATTGATTATCAGGCCATCTCCTATTATTCCGCACCCAAAAGCAGGGATGATGCGCCCAAAAGCCTGGATGAGGTCGATCCTGAATTGCTGCGCACCTACGAAAAACTCGGTATTCCGCTGCGCGAACAGGAAATGCTGGCCGGTGTTGCGGTTGATGCGGTGTTTGATTCGGTTTCCGTGGCCACCACCTTCAAAAGCAAGCTTAAAGAAGCCGGTGTCATCTTTTGCCCCATGTCCGAGGCAGTGCGCGATTACCCGGAACTGGTGCAGCAATACTTAGGCAGCGTCGTGCCGGTGACGGATAATTTTTATGCCGCACTGAATTCAGCGGTGTTCACCGATGGTTCGTTTGTGTTTATCCCCAAAGGCGTGCGTTGTCCGATGGAGTTATCCACCTATTTCCGCATCAATGCCTCGAATACCGGCCAGTTTGAACGCACGCTGATTGTCGCTGAAGAAGGCGCTTCCGTCTCTTATCTCGAAGGCTGCACCGCGCCGATGCGTGATGAGAACCAGTTGCATGCGGCTGTGGTCGAACTGGTGGCGCTGGATGATGCCAGCATCAAATATTCCACAGTGCAAAACTGGTATCCCGGCGATGAAAACGGCGTCGGTGGCATCTACAATTTTGTTACCAAGCGCGGCGAGTGCCGGGGCAGGCGTTCGCGCATTTCCTGGACGCAGGTGGAGACCGGCTCGGCCATCACCTGGAAATACCCAAGCTGCGTACTCACCGGCGATGATTCGGTGGGTGAGTTTTATTCCGTCGCCGTAACCAGCCTGCGCCAGCAGGCCGATACCGGCACCAAAATGATTCATATTGGCAAAAACACGCGCAGCACCATTGTTTCCAAGGGGATTTCCGCCGCCCATGGTCAGCAATCGTATCGCGGCCTGGTGCATATTGCCGCAACAGCGGATCATGCCCGCAATTATACTCAGTGCGATTCTTTGCTGATCGGTGATCGCTGCGGCGCGCATACCTTTCCTTATATTGAAGTGAAGAATCCCAGCGCCACGCTGGAGCATGAAGCCAGCACCTCACGCATTGCTGAAGATCAGTTGTTCTATTGCCAGCAGCGCGGCTTGGCGGAGGAAGATGCGATCAGCATGATCGTCAACGGTTTCTGCAAGGATGTGTTTGATGTGCTGCCCATGG
>WFOJ01000210.1 GCA_015488125.1 Mariprofundaceae bacterium | reverse complement strand
TTGCAACGCTTCGCCATATCGCTTTGAACCTTCTCAAGGCGGAAAAATCTCTCAAGGTAGGAATGAAAGTTAAACGATTACGTGCCGGATGGGATCACAAGTACTTGCTCAAGGTTCTTGGCGGGTAAGATTTTAATGCGATTGCCCTGTGGCATGAGGTGTGACCGAAAGTGTGTTCTGTTTGCTAGGAGTCTGTCGGACTTTGATCAATCTACTGCGAAAAACCGGATATTGGCCAAATCTTCGCCCTGTTTTCGTTAAATAGCGCTGCTATTCGCCGCCAACAGGTCGTATATTTGACTCAATCCCGCTATTTCTCGCGACGATTGCCAAAGTCCGACAGACTCCTAGCAACTGAGGTTACTCATATTTCAAGCCATGGAATTTGGCTGCTTTCTCACGATAAAGAACTTTTTTTATCTTATGAGGAGTTCCCATGGTTTAAAGATCAACCTGTTAAATCAATCATCAATGTGACAGAACAAGGTAAAGATCATTTTTATTGGCCTGATCTTGACGTTGATCTGACCTCTGAATCAATTGAACACCCAGAGCGTTTCCCATTAAAAGCCAAATACATAACAAAAGCATAGAGAGGGACGTTCGCTGCGCCCCCCTCGTTCCTTGGGGGCAATGCCGAAGATGAGTGAACTATGTGCCACCATGCAAAGTTCAGCATGACGGTGCTGAATGATTGTGTGCCTTCGCCAGAGGGGGACTTTTGGTCACTCCCGATGGTTTAGCGAAACAGGGCTTGCCGGTAATGGCGAAGTTCGGCGATGGATTCACGAATATCATCCAGTGCCCGATGCGCTTCTTTTTTTTGTGGCACAACATCATCGGCATACCAGCGCCGGGCCAGTTCCTTGATGGTGCTGACATCAATATTGCGATAATGAAAAAACGCTTCCAGCTCTGGCATCCAGGCTTGCAAGAACCGCCTGTCTTGATGAATGGAGTTACCACACAAGGGGGGTGAATCTTCGCTGCAGTGCTGATGCAAAAAAGCCAGCGTCAGTTGCTCGGCTTCTGCTGTGGAAACCCTGGACTGTTGCACCCGGGCCGTCAGTCCGGAGGCGGCATGATGCTCAATGCACCAGGGATTCATGGCCCGGAGTACATCATCGCTTTGGTGGATCACCAATTCCGGGCCTTCAGCCATGATGTTCAAATCATCATCCGTGATGATGGTGGCGATTTCCAGAATCAGATCCTCTGCCGGATCCAGCCCTGTCATTTCCAGATCCATCCATACCAGCATAATTATTCCTTTGTAAAACCATAGCACGCATGAGGCATGCCTTAATCGTTGCTTTGAGGTTTAAGTGGCAGGTAAACCTGCACGCTGGTTCCCTTGTCGTCGGAAAAAATATCCAGCGTCGCCTTGATGCGTTGCGCGCGTCGTTGCATATGCCCCAGGCCGCGTCCCGCTTTATGCTTGCCCATGCCATGACCATTATCCGACACGCTGATCATCAGCGCCGATGATTCGGGCAGATACACCATGCTGACGGTGATGCGGGAAGCATTGGCATGACGCACGCTATTGTTAATGGCCTCCTGGACAATACGTAACAGGTTAAGCGTTGCCTCATACCCCAGTTGTTCGGTTTCAACATCGGATGAAACCTGCCACTCCATGGTGATATTCCTGGCCCGCAAGGCAGGCTCCAGACGGAAACGCAGCATTCCCAGGAGGCTAGCCAAGTCTCGTGTTTCTTCGTCCAGCGAGTCAATCACCAGTCGCAAATCCATCAGCGCATCCTGAAGCGTGTGTTTAAGCGCTTCCTGCTTTGATTCGCTAGCCAGTGAAATCGCGGAAATCAACTGACCGCCGATACCATCGTGTAGCTCCTGGAGAATACGTTCGCGTTCCTCCTTGATCAGCTGTGCATGCTCGAATGCTTTAAGTTGCTGGTGTTGTGTTTCCAGTTTTCTGGTCGCCAACGTCACCTGCCGTTGCAATTCTTCGGCAAAGCGCGCCGATTGTTTGTGCGTCTGGACAAAATAACGAACCAGGAAGGCAGCGATGACTGCCAGAAACAATGGTTCGCCCAGCGGCATCAGGAAATGGTCGTTATTGGCTGTACCATGCAGCAGTTGAAAGCAGTCATGCATTGACAGGGAAAAAAGTAACAGCAGCGCACCCAATGGCAATAGCAACCAGTGATTATGTTGCGATAACCAAGCCTGATAGAGCATGAAAACAACATAGAGACCAACGGTCAAAAACACCATGTGATTAAGATTGAAGGCAGGTGTCATCATGGCATCAGGCAGAAGAAATAATACCACCATGGCCAACAACAGGTAAACAGCAATGCCCAGCTCCCACTTGTATCGCCTTAGTTCCAGCCAGCGATGGGTAAAAAGCATCAGGCAAAAAGCAAAGGCATCAATGGATATCTGAAAACTCCACTCCCACAAATGCCGTGATACGGGAATATTTTGCACAAAGTGATTGGAGAGGTAGAAAGCGGAAAAGAAATTGAGCAAGGCAAACCAGAAAAACATGGATTCCTTACGCAGATACCAGAACAGCAACATGGCCAAACCAAGTGCGATCGTCATGGCGCAGGAAATAATGGTGGTGGAAATAAAGAGCCGAAAATCCATTTTATAACTGGGTTCAAGTGCGCGCATAGGACCAACATACACTTTCCCCAGGCCGCCACCACTGTTTTGATAGGCGCGAATATGGATGGTAAAATGGTTCTTTCCAGGATGAAGCATATTTCCAGGAATAACGAAAAACAGTGGCCGGTTCCAATTGCGGCTGACTGGTTCTTCAAAACTGCCCCCCACATTGAGCAAATCACCATTGATGTAAACGGCAGCGTTCATGTTTAATCGTGGCAAATAAATGACCTGAATATCATTAAGTTGCTGATCTGCGATGTAGTCAAAACGGTACCAGCCATCACGACTTTTTACCCGTGGTGGCTGATCCCAGTTGTGGGGGAGTTGTACCAGGCGGCTGTGCTTCCCCTTTTGCTCGCGGAAAAGAAGCGGCATGTCGCCTTCGTCGGATTCACTGAATACTGCTTCATCAATACGCCATTGTTCAAGATTCTGATTTGATTGATGAAGATTGGCAGCACACGACCATGCCAGCAAGCTACTACCAGCAAGCATCAGTATCAGACGAATTAAATGGGGCATGTACTTTCCAGCGGGGTGTAACTGCGCATCAGGTAAATATTGCCATCAAATTCAATGCGATACTCTCCATCTTCTGTCTCACGCAAATGCCGCCAGGTATAATGAAACAAACGTCCGGATTCATCCAGCATCCACACATTACCCTGCCCTTGCGCGCCTTGCAACAAATAACGCCCCTGGCGTATCAGGGTTCTTTTGCCTTGATCATAACGTCATCAGCTTGAAAACACCGCGACTATCTTCAGGTGAATGGCTACCGCAAAGCCATATTTCCCTGTTGCCATGAATCCATATATGATGGCTGATCATGCTCCCCGATGTACTGAGGCGGGAAGCCCCAAGCCGATTGGGAAAAGGAGGAAGTTCTGCTTCAAGAACCGTAAAATCCTTGTCATCCACAGCAGGTACAGATGGCCACTCCCAGGCATAAACAAACGCCGGTAGCAGCAGGCTGGCGATCAACAAATACCTGAAAAACGCCAGAGAAACAAGGAAGGCGCTCATGCAAGCTGCATGCACCACCGGATTGCGCAGAGAAGCACACCGCCGCCCACAGCCCATATGAGATAACACGCACGGTAATCGAGACCATACTCGCGGCATGGTTGTATTTGTCACGGAGGGATGCCAGGCATGTACGTCAGAGTTGATCATACATCTCTTCAGGGCAGGATAGCGTCAGAAGTTTCCCTGGCAAAGCGACAGCTCCCGTTAACAGTATCTAACAGCGAGGCAGAAAAACAGAAAGTGAATGAACGAAGTAAAAATACTGCCGGAGACCGTTGCCTGTCTCCGGCAGCAAAAGGAAGGATCACGCTACCTTGCAATTGCCCGCTTGCAGAAGCAGCACCGACTGACTGACATTGCCGAATCGGTCAGCGGCTAGATACCTCCCGTGTTGAGGTTCAACACACTTCTTTCCTTTCTCCCTGTTGGAAGATGAGCGAATGCTAGAAGAAAAATACCATATTCGTTATAGCAAAGATTTGTTATCCGTCCCGGTGGTATCCGACAGGGAAGTGCATATGCTGGCTTCCGCTGCATCAAGCATGGCAGCAAACGAGGGTGTTGCGGCAACACAGCCGACACGCATACCTGATTGTGAAATAACAGCGGCCACCTGCGGGCTGATGGCTACCAGGCAGGCCTGGCTGGCCAGCGCCGCATCCCCGATACGCTGAAGATAGTGGCGCACCGTGCGGCTACTGCCCAGTAATACGGCATCAATCTGGCCTGCGGCCAGTTGCCGGCGCATGGCGGAAGCATCATCATCAGGGCAGACCATGCGATAAGCTGCCACCATTTGCACGGGTATCTGGCGCTGTCGGCAGGCCATGGCTAATACGTCGCTGCCGGCTTCGGCGCGAAGAAACAGCAATGATTGCGGCCAGCCAGTTGCTGTGTAGCAGTCAACCAGCCCCTGTTGGGATGATTGCGAACGATCAGGCACAATATCAGCATGAATGCCAAATCCGGCCAGTGCCTTCGCTGTTGTTTCGCCAACGCAGGCAATACGTTTGCTACGCCATAACACTGCGATATCCGCATTTATCTCATGACGCATGAGCTGGCGCAGGGCCTCAACAGTGTTGGCGCTGGTGATCAATAAGTCACTGAAACTGGCAGCCTGCTCAAGCGCTGCGCGCAGAGCGGCTGTGTTTACCTGCATTTTCAGGCATGGGAACAGCACTGCCTGCGCGCCTCGCTGCTGAATCATGGTGGTTGTTGCAGCGCACTGGTGCGCTGCTCTGGTGATCACAATGCGCTTGCCCTGCAGGCTCATCAGCCTATACGCACCTGTCGATGCAGCACACTTAGCCGCTTGCGCTGCCCTGATCGCCAGTCATAAATCACTTGATAGGCAAGAATCCGCTGCACATAATTCCGCGTTTCGTTGAATGGAATGGCCTCAATCCATAATTCAGGCTCATGAAACGGGGTGGCCTTCAGCCACTGACGAACACGATGCGGTCCGGCATTGTAAGAAGCCAGTGCCAGTGGTATGTGACCGTCAAATTGTTTCAGGCGTGCAGCAAGATAAGCCGTGCCCAGTGTAATATTGGTTTCAGGAACCGTTAAATCCGGATGCCTGCCAAGTTGAGGGAAGTTTTTCGCGATGACGCGGGCCGTCGCAGGCATCAGTTGCATCAGACCTATGGCGCCGGCTGGTGAGATCGCTTCAGGATTAAACAGGGATTCCTGTCGTATCACACTCCAGACCAGTGACGCGGACAGACCATGTTGTGTCGCCCGGCGAATGACGGCGTCGGCAAAAGCCATTGGAAAACGTATATCCAGACGATCGTGCGCTCCGGCACGACTGGCAGCGCGCAAGGCCTGAGATGGCCATTGCCAGCGGTTGGCCAGAATCATGGCCGCGTGCCATTGCGTCTGCGAGCGTCCATGCATGGCCAGCGCCCACTCACGATAGGCTTTATTCTGCTGTTTGAGCGCGATCCACTCTCTGGCGCGCTGCATGGCTGGTATGGATAACAATTCTCTTATCGCCTTGGCATTCGCAGGTTTTTTCTTCGTTGCAATATGATAGGCGCTGTTAAGCTGATCCACAGCAAGAAAGCTGTAGTAGCCACGTTCGGTGGCCAGTTGCCGAAATATCTTGCGGGCTGCTTGTGTTTGGCTTGTTGCCAGTAAGCAACGCGCCCGCCAGTAATTCCAGCGGCTGGTCTCCTTACGGCGAATATGCTGCGGCAAGGCATTGATCGCGGCAAGCGCCGCACGCCAGCGATGATGCAATAGCAACAAGCGAGCAGGCCAGGTGCGGGTAGCATCTGTCTGGTAGGCAGCCGGTAATGATGTTAGCCAGTTAATCGCTTCCAGGCGATGTTGAAATGCCGCCCGCAGAGCAATCTTGCGCATCAGCCGCCCCTGATGGACTGCTGCCAGGCGTGGTTTCAGGTGATGTTGAAATATCCGGTATGACAACAGTACATCCCGAGATGCCAGGCGGCGCAATCCATCATCAAAGATGGCCGCCATATATGGTTGGGGAAGTTTTGTTTGGGGAGGCTGTGGCAGCCATTTCGCCGGATCGCGCTGCACATCACGCCAGTAGCGCAACCACTTTCTGTCCGATGCTCGAAGCGCGGCAGCCGTTTTCATGGCTTTTTTCCACTGCCCGCGCTTCACCTGCCGTTTAATCCTGGCCCACAGGTCATCCGCTGTTGGATGACCGTTTTTGCGCCAGCGTTGTTCAATCATTTTCAGGCGTCCATCGGCTTTATTCACTTTGCGCCAGTAATGTGTATAGCCCTTAACGGCCGCTTGTTTCTTGCCGTTATGCCATAACGACAACAGTGTGATACGCATATCCGGAAACGTTCCCGGCACTTGTGTCAGCTGATCTGCCACCGCCAGCCACTGTTGACGCGCAGCCAGCGCCTTGATCCAGCGAATGCGTAAATCATTCGCTTCAGGAATATCTGCATACGCCTCGAGAATTCGCGCGACGCGAGCATCATTGCGCGGATCGTCGAGCACATTCCAATAGCGCCAGATATCCAGATAAGGACGCAGGGGATAGTCTTCCAGTTGCGCATAAAGGTGATTAAATTTTGTTAGTTGATTGTGTTTTAATGCCTCACGAGCTTGTTGAAACAACTGCCGTTCAGCACTCTGCGCAGCTTGCGCAGGGCAGCTATAGCCATACCATAGGAAGCAAAGGATCAGCAGATACAGGTTGTTGGGACGGACACATCTCATGCTACCAGCAATCATGCACGCAAATCAGCATTTGATCAAGCAGCGCTTGCAACAATACATCCGGTGAACAGGCAAACACAGGATGTTGCCAGGATGGCGCGATGTCCCGCAATGGCTGTAAGACAAAACGCCGGCGGTGCGCCTGCGGATGAGGCAGGATCAGCCGTTCGTCCTGATACTGGCAGCCGGCGTAATCAATAATATCCAGATCCAGCGTGCGCGGTCCCCAGTGTTGCAGGCGGCGACGCTGGCATTGTTGTTCAATGGCTTGCAAGACGTCAAGCAATTCCAGAGCAGGCAGGTAAGTCTGTAACATGATGACGGCATTGAGGTAATCATCCTGTGGTGGCCCCAGCGCAGTGCTTCGATACACAGGTGAAAAACGCACCACGTCAATGCGGTCATGTGCCCGCAAGGCATCCCTGGCATGCCGGAAATGCGCCAATACATCACCGATATTGCCGCCTAAGGCCACCAGCGCCTGCTGCTTACCAGGGGATGCGCTGACCATCAAAGGCAACCAGTGAACCAGCAGCATAATCATGGCCTTGGGCCATGACCTGACGCAAGCCTGCTACGGACGTATCAATATCGATCAAACCATGATGTCCCGTCATATCTGTGCGTACCCAGCCAGGGTGCAGGGCGAGGACATGAATGTTTCTCGCCGCAAGATCCACAGCCAGCGATTTGGTAATGATATTCAGCGCAGCTTTGGCCGCCCGATAGGCATAAGTGCCACCACTGCTGTTATCTGCCACTGAACCCATTTTGGAACTGATGTTGACCACCATGCCGCCAGGTGCCAGGTGTGATTGCAGATACTGCACCACGCGCAACGGGCCGACGGCATCAACATTGAATACCTCCAGCATGGTTTTTGGCTGAATTCCGCTCAGGGATTGCGCTTGTTTGTCGGGGCCATAGATACCGGCATTATTGATCAGAAGATGCACAGATGCAGGGAAAGCTTTACCCTGTGGTTGCGGCGCATCATCAACAGCAACATCCCAGCGCACCAGATGCAAACACTCGTTGTCCAATGCCTGTAAAGCATGCGCTTGCTCAGGCATACGGCAACACGCCCAAACCTGATCGCCATCAGCAAGAAAAGATCGCGTCAAACCAAGACCAATACCGCGACTGGCACCAGTAATCACAACATTCATGGGAACATCTCCGTCTGTCTTCGGAAATCATCAGGTGTAAAAACAAAAAACCCACGGTGAAAACACCGTGGGTTATCAGCTACTGGCTCCCCGGGCCGGACTCGAACCAGCGACAGGGTGGTTAACAGCCACCTGCTCTACCAACTGAGCTACCGGGGAAAGCGGCGCGAACTGTATCGCCGAAGTTCACGCCGTCAACAGTTTTTTTCAGTATTGCTGTCTAATCCTTCTGCGAAGGATTGTGAAACACCAGCTTGGCGCCGTCATCCTCAAGTTGCAGGCAACTCCAGCATGCAAAAGGGACGTGAAATTTTCGCACCGCTGCCGATGACAGATCAAGCAAAAGCTGCAACAGCATGCGCAGGCTGCCAGAGTGGCCGACGATTAACACCTCGGCATATTGATCTCGCCGGGCATGAAGATCATCACAAAATGACTGCACGCGCTGACGGAAAGCATCCATGGATTCGCCACCAGGCGGACACATACCCTCCGGATTCCTGCGCCATTGCACAATGGTTTCGCCCTCTCTGGCCAGCAATTGCTCCAGATCCAATCCTTCCCATTCACCATAATCCAGTTCCTGTATCCGCTGGTCGGCCACAAAGGGTAGGCCGGCCTGCTGACTCCAGCCATAGGCTATATCATGGCAACGCTGTAGCGGTGAGCTGTAGATCATGTCAACACGATCTGCCAGCTGCTGCCACACGCGATGCATTTGCGCTTCGCCCTGTGTGGTCAGTGGTGAGTGCAATCTGCCCCGGTAGCGCATGCCGCCTTCCAGTTCACCATGGCGTAATAAATGAATCTTCATTGCTTATCCCTTGTTCTGCGGTGGATTTTTACGGCGTTTTTGCTTTCATCTGGCCAAACCAGCGGTCGGGCAATGTTAGCAAGCCTTCGATCAGGCCGGGACGGGAGAGTCCAACAGATGAAGGGGTGACTTGTTCGATGTCGGCATCGCGCAAGCTGCCGTGAAGGTGATACACCTTGCGCATCAATGAATGTGCAGAGCCACCGATAATATCCCGCAATAACGGGATTTTTGAGAGTATGGCATCAAGGTTTTGCAGGGGTCGGAAAACCATGACCAGATCCATGCGGTTATGCTGTAAATCATAACTGCCCTGACCGGCCATATCCATAGCTGTCGCGCGCATGGCAAGCTGATGCATGCGCACCGTATAATCGGCAACCGTCGCTTCGACTTGCAAGCGCTTATAAAACAGGCCGCTATGCGTCAAATCCTTGCGCTGACCAATCAATAAGGCAGGCAAATCGGCAAGGCTGCTGATCGCCAGCAGCTTGGTCAACACACCACCTTTGGCAATACTGCCTTCATCAACGCGCAAACGCAGACGCCCCCGCAATCCCTGCCACCAGGGTTGATCCTGCATCATCACGCCTTCACCGGCAAACAGTATTTCCGCCCTGCCACCGTCGAAAAGCTTCTTCTTCGTCCCTGCCTCCTGCATGAGTTGATCAAAAGGACCCTGGGTATCCACCATTCCCCGCCAGCGCAAGCCGCCCTTGCGACGCGGAAACAAGGTGGCGGTCAACGTCATTCGCTGGCCATTAACCAGCCCCTTGAGCGAGGCAAGTTCAATCACGCCATGACCAGGCATGCGAAAATCCGTGGTTACCCGGGTCAACCTCAGATTACCGCTGCTGATGTGCGCTGCGGCAAAATGACCGAGTTTTCCCCGGCGTGAATCCATGCTCAGTTGCATATGCTCGATGCGCGCATCATCCCAGTCAAAACGTTGAATATCAGCTTGCAACAGCCAGGGCTTATCCACCGTGGTCGTGGTCTTGCCCGCTTCCAGTGATGCAGGTAGCGCCTTGCGTTTCAGGTAGTCTGCCCGAACCTGCATGCGCCAGGGAGCTTGGCCACGAGGCGCGAGAATATGCAAGCTACCCTGAAATGCCCGTGTGTGGATATACTGCATATCCAGCGTCAGCCCGTCATCATCAAGCGCGCCCTGGCCACGCAACTGATAGCGAGCATCATCACAGCTTAACCTGCTCAGGCGTAACTGTTGCCCCTTGATATAAGCAGAAAAACGCAGCTTCATCGCCTGTCCGATGCGCTTGTTTTGGCCAAGAAAATTGTGCCAGGCGGCATTGTTCAGTTCCACCGTTCCCTGCCAGCGGCCCTGATCAAGGGTGATATTCGCCTGTATGCTGCCAATGGGTCTGGCAACAGGCAGATGAAAAGCCTGCACCAGCTCTGCCAGCTGACCATGTAATTGCCCGCTAAAACGCGCAAACTGCCATTGCTGCTGACGGATATTCCCGGCAAAATCGACAACACCCGCCAGCAGCGCGCCATGTACATGCAGTTGCCTGGCCTGCAAGCCTGTATCGGATTGCCAAATGACCTTGCCACTGCTGACGACAAGATTCTGGCCATGCAGATGTAACTGCCATGGATGATCTTGCAGCGGAACAAGTTCAGCACGGACAAACTCGGGGCTGCTTTTTTTCGGATCCCAGCGCAGGCTGACGCTACCAGCCACACGCGCCTGTTGCCAGCCAAGGCGTTTCGCGCCTTCCACGTCAACCCACTGATGCAGACGCAGACCATCAACATCACGGGCACTGGCCCGAACGTTCAGCATAAGGGTATCCCAAGGAAGGCGCAAATGACCTTGCGCCGGACCAATGCCATGAGGTAGCTGGGCACGAATATCCGCATCCAGGCCTGATTCATTCAGCTCAACATGGGCGTTCGCCTGCCTTAGCATATGTTCCCGGGAACCAAGGCTGATATCGGCATTTCGCACATCGCCGACGACGTGATAGCGAAAAGCATCGGCCTGCAGCGAAGGTGGCAGTTGCTGCCAGGGTGTGGGCCAGTGCAATGTTAACTGGACGCTTGCCTGATGAATCAGCCCATGCTGCATGTGCTGCAACCAGTCACGCCACGCCGGGTCACGGTCAATCGGCTTGAGCCATGACCATAATTGCGCCATGCGCAGGTGCTGGCTCTCCGCCTGCAACATTAGTTGATCATCGCGCCACAGCGCCTTGCCCACAATGCGATCCTTGCCATTTTGCCAAAGCAGTCGGGTCAATTGCAACTGATGAACAGTATCAGGCTGGAACAGGCGATCAGCCTGAATATTCATGTTAAGCTGAAGTCGCTCAAAAGGAAGACTGAAGGATGCTTGCGGCAGGCTGAAGCTCGCCTTGTCAGCGGCTTTAAGCTGGCACTTGGCTTGCCACTGCTGGTGGCCCGCATGCGCCAGTTGAAATTGCATGGTCGTATGGCCATGCAGTTGCAGCGCCGCGGACCATGGTAACCAGTGTAACTGCGGCAGCGAACCCTCAAGACGGGCGAGCTGCCCATCTTCAGTCCAGTGCACCGCCAGTTGCAGTTCATCACTTTGCATACTGCCCCGGCGGTCTGATGAAGAAAAACGTATGCTGACATGGTGAAGTTGCAAGTGCTGGCGCTGCCAGCGAGCGTGCATCTGCATATCATCAACGCTGATTTCCATCGCAGGCAGTAGCGGCAGGGTGAAGTCATGCCCGCTACTTTCCTGCAAGGTGGCGGCAGGACGGGCCTGCCATTGCAATATGCCGCCCTCAATATGAATGCGTTGCGGCAACCATTCGCCCGTCAGCAAGGCCAGTGATGAAAGGTGAATGAACAGGCGAGCCTGCGCCAATTGCCACCGACCGTCTTCAGAACGCAATCGCAGTTGATCCGCCTGAATTTCCAGATCGCCACGCCAGCGCCAGGAAAGATGACCCAATTGCAATTGCTGCAAAGCCAGTTGATCGCGCAGCGCCGCCTCAATCTCAGGGCGTAGGCCATTCGGATCAGGCAGAGTCCACCACAGCCAGGCAAATAGCGAAACGAATAACAGCGACAACAGCAGAACAATACGGCGGCAGCAGCCCAGTACGTACATGGCGCGCTGCCACAACAAAGAAGAAACCCGGATAGCCTTGGGCATAGCTGTTTGACCTCAGTTGATGAAGCTGCTGGCAACATGCCCGGTTATTGTGCCGTTATTCCACATCAGAAGCTATCAGTGTATCGCCCCGCAAGCCATCCATCAGGCTTGTTTGGCAGTTTGGCCGTCAGTGCCGGGCAGTGGGCTGTACGAGGGGCAGCCACCTGGCATAGCCTGCGGCCTTCATCTCATCCACAGGAATAAAACGCAGGGCGGCGGAATTGATGCAATAACGCAGTCCTGTAGGCGGCGGGCCGTCAGGGAAAACATGCCCCAAATGGGAATCGGCGTAACGACTGCGAACTTCGGTGCGCCGCATCCACAAACGACGATCTTCACGGCGCAGCAGCGCATCCTCGCTGATGGGTTTCGTAAAACTGGGCCAGCCTGTGCCTGAATCAAACTTATCGCGTGAGCTGAACAATGGTTCGCCAGAAACGACATCCACGTAAATCCCGGCGCGTTTTTCATTCCAGAAGGCGTTGGCAAACGGTTTTTCCGTACCGTTTTGCTGGGTGACGTTGTACTGCAACGGGCTTAGTTGTTGTTTGAGCTCTTCAGCCGAAGGTTTCTTCCAGTTGTCCATCGTCCATTCTCCGGCATGTGCAATGGTCATAGATGATAACAGCATCATGGTGAACAGGCCGTGTTTCATATCCAGGCTGACCACGCTGGCTGGGCGCCAGCCAAGTAGAAACAGCACTGCGCAGGCCGGTAACGGCGTTCACCAAAATAATCAATATAGCGGGAAGTCCAGTGCGTCCATAAACGTTCAGGCTGATCATGCCATTGCCATGAAACTTCCGCCAACTGGCCAAACAACGCCTTGCCAGCCTCTGGTAGGCCATGTTCTGTCAGTTGCCATAAAGGTGCGGTATCCTCCTCGCGCAGGGGGTCAACCCAGATATGAAACATGGGGCCTACGCCATCGACATCTGCCTGTAGGGGAATATCCCATCGCAGATCCAGGCGATCGCGTTGCCTGGGGTTTGCTTCTGCCCGGCGGCCAAGGCTGAGCGTTACGGCTTCAAATAAATGCCCGTCCTGCATCACTTCAGCGTAAAAAATAAAGCCCATCCATGCCGGATCGTGCTGAAGTTCATGCGTGAACGCCAACACCTCATCCGGCGCCTGACATGCCGCGACCAGTTCGACGCCGGCATTGAGCCAGGCAATATCCGCCGGCGACAGGCGAAAGCTTAAAAACGTCGTGACGCCGTATTTGTTCCATGGTCGTGACCAGCCCATCTTGCGTTTTTGACGATACTCTTCCAGGCGGTTCATCAGCGTATGCAGCAGGCTGGGGCTACCTTGCTGTTGGCTGATCAGGCGCAGGGTTGCGGCATACGCTGATGCTGAATCAATCGCTTCGGGCATCAGTCAATCATCTCCAGGTTTACCGGTATAAGACGGTCATTGACCAACGTATAAGCGGCCATTTTCAATAATCCTGCAGCATGCAAGTCCAGGTGAACGTGTAATAATGTTGGGTGTACGCCATCATCCGGCAAGTCATCCAGCATGGCCTCGCGTTCCACGGCGACGGCTGCTTCTGGCAGTTCCGTATAAAAAAAACCGCCCAGTTGTTGTCCAGCCGCGCTCGGCGCGGCAAGCGCCTCCATGCTGCCAACAATGCAATCACCCGCCACCAGCAGCACACCGGTGACGGGCACAGATGAGGTCAGCGCCTGTTGCCAGATATGCTGCGCGGCGTGGCGGGTGATGCGGTACATCATGATTGGGCAGGGCGCACAAAATGCAGTTGTACCTGCACGGGCACAACAGTGGCAATGGCTGGCAGTTTGGCCAGTTGACGCAGCGTTTCAATGCCTTTGTCCATGCCGAAGTCGGCAGCCTTGATCAGCACCGGCGTCAGCGTGCTGACCAACAGACCATCGTCAACGGCCACAATCCGCAAAGAACAGGGGAGTGATTGCGTCAGGCCATGCAACGACAGACGCAGGGAAGTATTAACATCCAGATAGTTGCCCGTTTTAAGCGTCAGCCATGCCGCTTGCACAGCCATGCTGGCGCTGGCACTGGCAAAGCGTGCCGTTTCGAACAAATGCCGGCGCATCCGCTCATTGCGAATATCCACGCCAGAATCAATACTGCTAAGATCAATGCGCAGCTGTGCCTTGCCATCAGCAATATGGCCATCAAGCGCAGTGAAGCGGAATACCTCTCCGACACTGCCTTTTTTCACCGAAACAAGATTAACGGATGAACTGCTGTTATCCAGTTGCCACTGGTCGCCAGCCTGTGCGGTATGCGTCATCAGGCTGAATACCAGCAGCGAACCAAACAGGGAAATCCATGATTTCATCGTTTACTCCTCAATACGAATTTTATTGATCACTGTGCCAACACGAATGCTATCGAGCAGTTCGTCACCCTCAACCACCTGACCAAACACGGTATATTGACGATCAAGGTGGGGTTGTGCGCCAAGGCAGATATAGAATTGGCTGCCCGCAGAATCAGGGTGCTGGCTGCGTGCCATGGCCAGTGTGCCACGCAAATGCTTGCGCTCATTAAATTCCGCCTTGATCTGATAGCCGGGGCCACCCATGCCCGTGCCTTCCGGGTCGCCGCCTTGTGCGACAAAACCGGGAATCACGCGGTGGAAGGTCAATCCATCATAAAATGATTTAGCCGCCAGTGCCTTGAAATTGGCCACCGTATCAGGCGCAACATCGTCGAACAATTCCAGACGAATCGTCCCTGCATCTATTTCAATGACAGCATGTTTGCCAGCTGGAATATCGGCATCACCTGCTCGTGGTGCCTGAGTAAAAACGCCCATTGTAACCTCTCGTTATATTTTAATGCCGGGTGCCCTGCGTTTTCAGTACGCCCGGCGGGCAGAAAAGCGGGCCAGCTCCGCCAGTAAGGCGAGTAACTCACCATCACCATGTGTTGGTAGCAGCGTCACCGCCCGTTGCGCATAGGCTTCCGCCTGTTGCATGGTCGCTTCCACGCCACCTGCTTGCACAACGCGCTGGCGCACCCAGTTGCGATCATCGTCGGCATAACACCCACGTTCGGCAATCGCTTCCACGCGTTGCCGAAGAGCCGCATCCTGCTGCATGGCATGAATCAAAGGCAAGGTGATTTTACCCTCTTCCAAATCATGGCCTACGGGTTTGCCGGCATCAGCAGTCCTGGCAACATAATCCAGCGCATCATCCATTAGCTGAAAAGCCACGCCCAGACACATGCCATATTCCGACATATTGCGCACCACCTGCGCGCTTTCGCCGCTGATATGTGCGCCAACCTCACCGGCAGCAGCAAACAACACCGCCGTCTTGCGTTCAATGACTTCAAGGGATTCCCGTAGCGTCATTTCCAGATGAAAGGTACGCGAAAGTTGCAATACCTCGCCCTCCGCCAGGGCATTGGTAACATCCGACATCAGGCGCAGCATATGCATATCATCATCGCGCACCATCATCTGAAATGCCCGGGAAAACAAATAATCGCCTACCAGTACACTGGCCTGATTGCCCCACACGCCATTGGCTGAAGGCGAGCCGCGCCGTTGATCCGAGGAATCCACCACATCGTCATGCAATAATGACGCAGTATGGATAAATTCGATGACCACAGCCAGCGGAATATGGCGATCGCCGGTATAATTGAACAGCCGGGCAATCAGCAGGCACAGCAGGGGGCGCAAGCGTTTGCCGCCGCTGCCAACAATATAATGACCAATAGCAGGAATCATCATAATGTCTGATTGCAGATTATCGGCAATGCAGGCATTCACGCGTTTCATATCTTCAGCGCACAGCTTGATGGCGCGTTGCAGGGGGTTAAGGGATTCACTCACGGTTGCTAGTCAACTTATTATCAGAATTTTTGAGTCGCCTGAAAACATTCTGGCAGCACATGACCGCCCTGTTGTTCATCCACTGGAAGGTTTGCAAGAGACGCTATTGTTTTGCCAGTCGCTGGCGCAGGCGCGGATGATCGTGCCAGCGGCGAAGCAGCATGATCTGCATGCCGCCTCGTTCCTCCTGACATCGCGGGCAGGTCAGGTAGGCAAGGTAAAGTTCTTTTGGCATCTTTGCTTCGTCAAGCAAGCTGCTTTGCATGCGCGATACGTCCTGGCGCACATCCGCCACATCGCCATGAAACAGCGATACGCGAAGATGAAAGGGGCGCGGCAGGCGCATCACATTGCGCGCCGGCGAATCCTCATCGGCCAGCAGGCACAGCAACTGGCTGCGGAACATGGCCGAACGCGAAAACACAAAGCCAGGCCAGCGAGCATGCAAATCCAGCCGCTGCATATCCTTAAGCTGCATATCCAGCCTGGCTTCAAAGCCTACAGGCATATGCATGAACATGCGCAGTTTCTGACTGTGAACAAGTTCACCACCAAGATTAACATCCCTGCCATCCCAGTCAGGAAAGGCTGCCGGGCAGCCGCATGGCAGGCGACCATCGGTTGTATCGCTCATTGCTTGGAGCCAGGGCGCTTTAACTGACGGTATTGGCGCACGCTTAACGCGACATTGGCCAGGTAAATCCAGAAGCCAACAGCGAGAATACTGGCGGCGACAGAAATCACCGGCCCGTAATAACGGTGTACAGCAGGCAGCGCCGCCGGATCGTGCAGGAAAAGATTGCCTTCGATAACGCCAAAAATCATCAACGAGGTGTAAAAGCCATACACGCCAACCACCGTCCACCAGAAGGAATGCTCAGCCAGGCGGCGCGAATACAGCGGAATACGGGTGATCACCGGCAATAAATAATAGGTCACCGCCATCCCCAGAATGGTGACGCCACCAACCAGATTGATATGCGCATGCGCCAGCGGGTCAATCATATGCCCCGGCCCGCCATAAGGGCTGCCGATCGAATCCAGCCAGGCGCGCACCGCCGGAATCACCTGCAATAAGCCATGAACCGTGCCGATAAAAAAGGAAAACACGGACATGAGAAGAAACTTGATCAGGTAGTGATGATCGTCGGTGGACGCATCAGCATGCTTGTGGATGAGATCAGACATGGGCCGCATGCTTGGTGAAATTTCCCCCGAAAACAAGAGGGAAAATTGCGGTAGCGATGACAGGCGCGGTGACAACCGTACTATTCCAGCCATACCCGGTAATGGGCATCATCTGTTTGCAGGCTGAATAACTCACGCGGCTGCAAGCCTTCCTCGCTGATGCGCGCTTCTAATTGCTGCACGTCCAGTTGCTGTCTGGCCAGTTGTTGCTGAACATCCTGAGGGATCAATTCCGATAGCCTGAATGCCTCGCTGGCAGGCATGGCCATATGAATATCTTCGGCTTGCTGGCGCACAATGGCGACCTTGAGATGCTGCGCTGCCGTCGTCGGCATCTGATGGTGGCTGGCAAGGTGGGGAATGGGCCATTCCAGGGCTTGCTGGCGAATGTGTTCCGGTACGGCCAGCATCAGCACCGGCCACCAGGGGAGTTTCACATCGAGTAACTGAAGCTGTGCCAGCAAGCCCTGAAATACACGCATCAGCAAAAACAAATCAGCAGGCCCTGCTGAACGAAACCACCAGCGCTGATCACCCAGCAAGGCAGCCACTTGCTGTCCCGGTTGCCAGTGCACAATATCCAGCGGCGCATCATGATAAAAGGGATAAAAAAGAATACGGCCAAGCGCCGCAAGTTGTGGCGCAATATAATCCAGTTTACGGGCATCAAAGCCCATGGCTGCCCAGGCATCCAGCGGTTGTACACTGGTTTCTCCGCGCTGCGCCAGGATCAGGCGCAGCAAGGCCATGCGCCGTGCTTCGTCGATTTCCAGCATGCAGCCAAAGTCCAGCAGCGTCAGTACCACCTGCCCGTGTTCCCGGCTGACCAGCAGGTTGCCGGGGTGAGGGTCACCATGGACCAGACCATGAACAAACAGGCTTTGGAACAGGGTCATCATCAGAGTGCGCGCCAGTTGCACTCGCTCGGTCAGCGACCACGTGGTGGCCGTTGCCAGTCGCTGGCCTTCGCACCATTGCTGTACCAGCACCTGTTTTCTGCACAATGCGGGTATAACCGCCGGAATGCGCAGACCCGGCACAGCAACAGCATCGGCGAAACGCTGTTGCATGGCCGCTTCGCGCTGATAATCCAGTTCGCGTTGCATATCATCCGCCAGCACCTGACGATAAGCATCAAGATCGAACTGCCAGCGTTTGACTGGCCCCATGCCCGGCAGCAGGCCAGACAGGCGCATTTCCGCATGCAGCGCCTGGCTAATATCGGGGTATTGCAGTTTGATCGCCACGATTTGACCATCATGCAACACGGCTTTGTGCACCTGCCCCAGTGATGCTGCGGCCTGACTTTCATCCATCTGCCGCACATACCTCTCCGGCGCACAGCCCCAGGCCTGTTGCAACACCGGGCGCATGGCATGCAAAGGCCAGGGTTCAATGCTTTGGGTCAGCAGACGAAACGCTTCGTCATCGCCCATGCCTGCCATGATCTGGCCGATTTTCATCGGCAGGCCACGGGCATCGGCCATTTGCAGGGCCAGGGCACGCCGCGCTTCCTGTTGACCTGCCGTTGCAGCAGGCCGACGCAGCCGCTGCCAGTGCCAACCAAGCTTCAACCATTGCCACACACGTTTTAGCAAGGAGGCGATTGCCATGATTCGAACAGATACCCTCAAAGGGGTAGTGAATGTATCATCAAGCGTCGTTGATTGCCTTGATGGCGCGATCAATCATGGTTGCAATCTTGTGTTTGAACTGACGATCAATGCGCTGGACGTCCTCCTCGGAAACGCCTGCTTTTTCCATGGCTTTGCGATCTTCTGCTGCCTTGACATATTCCTGCTTCAGTTTGTGAACCACCAGTTTGGCACGTTGCAGCCGATGCTCGATATTGTTCAACCGATCGTTTAATTGCGTTTCGCTCAGTGATGTGGGCGCCTGCGTCTCGACATTTGCTGCCTGAGTGCAGACAGGCAACATCACCACAGTGCATAAGGCTACCACCAGGCGTGTTTTTATCAATGGATTCATTTGTGATCCTCCCCGGGCCATTTGCACAAAAGATAATGCTGAAAGCCCCTTGTTCGCTTCGACAATATTCCCTCTTCCGCGCCGCGCCCATTATGACAAATCATCAGCATTTCACAAATGCAGTTGCCACCACCGGTTCTCCGGTACACCTTGCCAGTCGGTAGTTGCGACAGTACCTTTTAATATTTGGCTGAAACATATGCCTGCTGAGTAACAGGATAGGTGAATATTTCCCCGTCAACCCAACGTGGAAATTTCCCTTGCTTATCGGCATGGGAAGGCATAGAGCTTCTGCATCTGGAGGATAGCATGAACCGCGACATACAGTTGTTTGATTCCCATTGTCACCTGGATTTTCCGCATTACAGCGATGATCGTGACGCGGTGATTCAGCGCATGCGCCAGCAGGGGGTTGTGCAGG
>WFOJ01000209.1 GCA_015488125.1 Mariprofundaceae bacterium | reverse complement strand
TGTTTATCAATACATCTGTTTGAACACGCTGCCTGCCCGATGTGCCCGTCATGCACTTGATGGCTATTTCTCTGAATCGTGGTGAGGTTGCCAAATAAAAGAGAAACTGTTTATCACTCAAGTCTTCTTTTTCGCGGATAACGATATACTCGGTTGAACCAAAACCAACTTCACCCTCATCAAGAATATCAACATACGCGGTTTTACCATTTTCAAGGCAAGGGGTAATTCGAGCAAGCAAGGTGTCGCCATTGCGAAACTTTGTTCCCCCTTTAAAGGGCTTCAACTCAAATCCAGTAATTCTTTTATCGAATGCTGGCAACTTTTCCATTGCAACACATTTTGCTATTGTACCTTTCTTCATCGGTTCTCTTGGATTGATTGAGGCAATCTCCCCCAGCGTTGTCTCAACCCATCCTTCTGGCAAATTACTCATCACGCGCCCCGTCCTGTACGGGCAATCCCTTGTGGTTGCCCCAATCCCTGCCATTCACTGGGCAGGCACAAGACCTGCCCCTACGCAAATCACTCATCACGCGCCCCGTCCTGTACGGGCAATCCCTTGTGGTTGCCCCAATCCCTGCCATTCACTGGGCAGGCACAAGACCTGCCCCTACGCAAATCACTCATCACATGCCCATCCTGTACGGGCAATCCCTTGTGGTTGCCCATTTGCGGAATTTCGTGGCGGTTTTGGAATTGACCCGATAACCCACGGAAATCATCATATCCAGATTGTAGTGGTCGATGTTCCGCGCAACCTCGCGCTTGCCTTCTTGTCGAACTATTCGGAATTTCCGAATAGTTGAAACCTCATCCAGCTCACCTGTTGCGAAGATATTCTTGATATGCTCATTGATAGTTAGGACATTGACACCAAACACCTGCCCATCAAAGAATATACCCTGTTCAGGCTTGATGTCTTTGGCTTCAATCGCCTCAAAGACCTTATCCAGCTTGGTGTCGGTGAGGTGTTGTTTCTGTTCGATATTGTCCAGACGCTGGAAGATTGCGGCATTGCCCGCGATAAACTTCCGCATGCCCACAAAGGCATCCATAATCTGAATACTCACCTTGATAGCGGTTTTACTTCGCAACACAGCCGACAACATGGATACGCCTTGTTCAGTGAACACATACGGTAAAACCGTTGAATGCTTCAGGCTTTCAAACCGGTCACAATTTGTGACCAGTTCATTCTTTTCAGCCTTCGATAATTGGAATCGAAACTGCTCAGGAAATCGTTCGATATTTCTTTTAACAGCTTGATTTAGAACTTTGGTTTCTACTTGATAAAGCTCTGCCAGGTCTCTATCCACCATCACTTGCAAACCACGAATAGTGAAAATCCTGTTTTGAATGTTATTGCTATCCATGATGTTTAGTTCCCGGTTCATTTCACACCACCGAAAGTATTTGCAGTATGCGTTTTATGCATATTGCTTTTACATTCAGTTATCCGGAATTTCCGGATAGTTGCTACAGAAGGCTTAACAAAAGGCCTCATAACTCAAAACCAATCTTGGCAAGCTGGGTTTTGATTTGTTCATCCAGCTCTTTTTCTTTTTGCATTTGGGCAGCAAGGGTGGTGGTTAAATCCTTCATTTTATCTTCAAAGGGTATACCATCATCTTCCTCATCGGGAATGCCGACATATCGCCCTGGGGTGAGTACAAAGCTGTGTTTCTCAATATCGGCAAGCGTGGCGGACTTGCAGAAGCCTTTGATGTCTTCATAACCTTGCGAGGCTGAAGCCTCACTTCCAGAATCGTCAGCAATCGGAGGTGCGACTTTAGTCGCGCGCCAGCGATGATAAGTCCGCACAATCTTCTCAATATCTGTATCGCTAAACTCACGATGCACCCTGTCTTTCATGAAGCCCATTTCTGAAGCATCAATGAATAATGTACGGGTAGTCCCTTGTGGCTGCCCTTGTTCTAGAGCAGGCACAAGGCCTGCCCCTACGCGATTGCGCCTTAAAATCCAGATGGTGGCCGGAATGCCTGTGTTGTAAAAAAGCTGCTTGGGCAACGCGACGATGCAATCCACCAAATCGGCTTTCACAATCGCTTTGCGTATCTCACCCTCACCAGATGTATTGGAGCTTAATGAACCATTGGCGAGTACCGTGGCCATCACACCATTGGGAGCCAGGTGATAAAGCATATGCTGCATCCATGCGAAGTTGGCATTGCCCGCAGGGGGAATACCATATTTCCAGCGACCGTCTTCCTGCAATACATCATGCCCCCATTCCTTCTGATTGAACGGTGGATTGGCGAGAATGAAATCTGCTTTCAAATCGGGATGGGCATCTTTGAGGAAGCTGCCTTCGGTATTCCATGCCACAAACTGGGAATTGATGTTGCGAATCGCCAAATTCATCTTGGATAACTTCCAAGTGGTTTGGTTGGATTCTTGCCCATAAATGGTGATATCCTGAATGTTGCCTTGATGTTCTTCGACAAACTTCTCACTCATCACAAACATGCCGCCACTACCGCAAGCAGGGTCATAGACTCTGCCTTTGTATGGCTCAATCATCTCCACCATGAGTTTTACGATAGATTTCGGTGTATAGAACTGGCCGCCTTTCTTGCCTTCGGCATTGGCAAACTCACCGAGAAAATACTCATACACCCGACCGAGCAAATCTTTGGAGCTTTCACCCTGCGCTTTGAGTTCAATATCGGAAATGACATCAATTAGCTGGCCGAGTGAGGCCTTGTCCAGATTCGGCTTGGCATACACTTTGGGCAACACATGTTTTAACTCGGCATTCTCTTTTTCGATGGCTTCCATCGCCGCATCAATGGCGATACCAATCTCGGGCAATTTGGCTTTGGCTTGCAGGGATTTCCAACGGGCTTCTTCAGGTACAAAGAAGCAGTTCTCAGCGATATATTCATCCCTGTCTTCAGGGTCGGAATATTCATCCGCCTCCAGCTGCGCATACAGCTCCTGAAATGAATCGGAAATGTATTTGAGAAAGATGAGACCCAGTACAACATTCTTGTACTCTGCTGCATCAATGTTCTTTCTCAGTTTATCTGCCGTCTTGAACAGGCTTGCTTCAAAGTTGTTGCCGTTTTCCGTTGCCATAAGTCCTCACCCTTGTGTTGGCAACAGCTTACGCCTTGAAACGAATTTGCCAACAAATTACGCAAATGACAACATATGCCGAGCATGAAGCCTGACAATCTGCATCGTTCCCGTGTTGCAGTTTATAATAAAAACCTCCTGAAATGCCAGGATATTCATATAGATATCAGTTGAAAAGTTCAATTTGTGGCGAAATTATGATATGGAAATAAATAAAATTTGGCTATCAAGGGGTGATGAATGTCGGGTATATCATGACAAACACAGGCTAACGCCGCAATTGTTTGTTGCATCTTGGTGGCCCCCAGGAGTTTGTCAGATTTTGGTGATCTACGAGAAATAGCGGAATTGAGGTAAATATACGGCCTGTTGGCGGCGAATAGGTGCTATTTAACAAAATAGGGCGAAGATTTAGCCAATATCCGGTTTTTCGTAGTAGATTCGCCAACATTCGACAGGCTCCTGGTGCAACTTCCGCCTTGAAGCTAACCGTGTAGCTTTTTCATCCCATAAGGCGCTCCTGTTATATCACAGACGCGCATCCATCGAAGCGCTATGATCCAATAGAGGTCTGGCTACGTTTGTTCTTTCCATTTCTTAACTGTTTTGATCACTACATGCTTTCTCCATATTGCGATAAGGGAACAAACAAGTAGCAACGGCAGAACCGGATCTATGGGGGCGGTTTCGTTATTGCTCAATTGACAGCCACCGCCAGTAGCAGGTGTTGCCGCATTGGCCGTTGGTGTAATAGTCGGAGTAGCTGGATTTTGTACGGTGATGCTGGCTGTTGCCGTACCGGTATTACCGTAGCTGTCCATGGCACTAAACGTTACAAGCGTAACACCAATGGGAAATTGTGCCGGCGCATTATGATGCGGCGCGATTGCTCCATCAACATTATCCACGGCCGTTGCGGCATTGAGAAAGGCGGTGATATAGGGGTCACTCGCTGGCCTGCCATAAGCATCGACAGCTACGATGCTGATAGCCGCTGGCGCGGTAACAGTTGGCGCCGTTAAATCACGGACGGTAATGGTGGCCATGGCCGTGCCTGTGTAATGATTTGCCGCCGTGGCGCTGAACGTTACCGTTGTGGTTCCCAGCGGCAACTGCGCTGGTGCATTATTACTAACCGGTAGGGGATTGCCGAGCAAATCAACAGCTGTGGCGCCTCTGAGAAACGCCCTGATGTAAGGGTCGGTTGCCGGTGTGCCTGCCGCATTCACAGCTGCGACAGTGATATTGGCCGGCGGTGTAACTGTTGGCGCCGACTGGTTTTGTACGGTGACGGTTGAACTCACAGGCGTAGCCACATTACCCGCACGATCCGATGTATTGAATGTTACGCGAGTGACGCCCAGAGGAAACACCGATGGCGCATCGTTGCTGATGGATAGCCCGGTGTCCACATTGTCCGAAGCGGTCACGCTGGCCAGAAAACGGGCAATCATTGCGTCACTGGCTGGTGTTCCATAAGCATCTACCGCCTTCACGGTAATCGGTGATGGCGGCGTAATGACGGGAGGCTGTTGATCGAGGATTACCTGAATCGTGCCTGTTGCAGTTGTCGTATGCCCTGCCATATCAATGGCTGTAAAGGTCACGGTAACCGTTTGACCAGGCGCAAAATGGTATGGTGCATCGTGATGCAGCCGCCCTGCCAGCGCAATATTATCTGTCGCTGTTGCCGCATTCAGCCAGTTCTGAATACGGGTATCGGCAACTGGAATGCTGGCATTCGTTGACGTTACAATGGTCAGGCGCGGAGAGGGTAGATTGATAACGGGCGCTTGTGTATCCACCAGGGTACCGGCCAGCAAGCGCCTCTGCGTTGTTGTTAAATTGGTTTGCCAGTTCCAGATCGGCCATGTCTGGATTTCTTGAAGTTGCGGCAGAGTTAACTGCTGCATCCATGCGGCATTATTCAGTGGCAAGGCGTGTGGATAGAGCGTTCTGAGGTTGGCAGTCGTCATCCAGGGGACCTGTTCAGGTAACAAATCAAGAAACAACGTTCCATTGGTAAAAGCCCGAACCTGCGCCATGGTCAGTCCCTGTCTTTGCGTCGTCGTCAACCGGCCTACCCAACGAGCCATCCCAGGCGCTGCAATTGCTCCTACTTGTTCCGGAGTCAAGGCAGCGAGTGTGGTCTGCGGTGCCAGGGCGACATTCGCACCGAAAGCCGTAATACGCGCCGGACTTAATAATGGCACGTCAGCCAGCGGAATATCAGCGATGGAAATGGCGCGATATTCCTGTCCTGGCTGCCAATGATATGCCGTGGCTGAAACCCGTGTAGGCAGATTGGCATTGCGTAGCAAGGCAAATGCCGTTCCCGTGAGCGCCTCTTCGCGCACTGTCGGTTCAGCCATCGGAATCAGCGCGCTCGAATCTGTATAGCGGCGTAATATGGGGTAAATTTGCCGCCATGTGTTATCCATGGCGGGCGTTAGCCCCGCCACCAGATCAGGAGGGTAATAGGCATTGTTGGCAGCGATGTATGGCTGACGAAACCCAGGCAAATGAAAGGTAACACCCGGCACAGGCTCGCCGCGAATATAGCTGGCATAGGGATCATAAACCGAAGGATCCAGTGGATGCACAGGGCCGTTATAACCAATGCCTGTGATGTAACTGCGGTTTTGCGGGTTGCTGCCGAGCTCGATATTGGGACTCATCCATGCGAGCCTCTGAAAATTTGTATCGTGAGTGATATAGTAAGCCATGAGCAATTTGTGCACAGCCATCACCGAGCCGGAAAAGCTGTGCCAGCCCACCCAGCCCATGAATGGATGGTTACTGGAATAAAATGGATGACTGTTCATACGAGATCGGGTGATGTTGGCTCCCATCATAATCAAATTGCGTGCTTGCTGGGTCAAATAGGGGTCACGGTTAGCATGCTGACTCATCAACATCGCCCATGCAGCATTCGTTACATCCTCCAGAGTCCATGCCGAAACATCAACAGGCGTGGTGTTGAGAATGGATTCAAAAGCCTGCTGATAGACAGCATCGCCCGTCAGGCGATACAGTTCTGCGGCAGCCCATAATTTGGGTGGTTTCGAGGAGTAAAGCGGATATTCACCACACCCTCCCGATGGTGGATTGTAATAGCGTGAACCTTCAGCAGGCCAAGTCACATGCGTTTGCACAAAATCCCATGCCCGTATAGCAGCTGTTCTGGCTGTGCTGGCAGCATAGGCATCGTAGGGTGCAATGAGGCGCGAATAAATCGCCATCATCGCCGCAAACTGTGCGGTAGCTGGTGTTGTTTTCTCAAAGATATAACGCGGCTGTGCCACCTGCCAAGGTGGTACATAATCCCAGCTAGCACTGCAAATGGTTCGATACACACCGCCATCCCGTTGGTCCTGCATACTCAGTGCCCAACGTGAGCCCCAGGCCAGCTCATCAAGAATATCGGGAATACCGTTGCCACTTTCCGGAATATTCAGCTCGCCATCCTTAAACGAGCCAGGTGCGGCCAGGTCCATGGCGGCAGACACAGCCCCCCATACCTGCGACTGATTGGTGATATACTCACCCAGATCGCCAGCATCAAACCAGCCGGGTTCGATTTTCTTGTACTGACCGATCTGCTCACCATTGTACAGCGGGCTGGCATACATATCCGGTACAAACACGCCATCCATTTGAGCTGGCACGCCACCTCGGCGCTCTCTTCCCGGATCGGCATAAGGCGGTACCAGGGCGCTATTGCGTTTGTGATACAGCACCCGCATGGTGGTGCGATATACCGAATCCAACACATCCGGCGCAATGGTGAAAGCGTAGGAACGACCAACTCCCGGGACATTGAGATAATAGCGCCCCGTCCGCATGACACTGCTAAAATCAGCAACAAACACATCATTGCCACTCCACATATCGTTCATGGCTCGCGGTGTGATGCTACCCTGATAAACGACTGTTTGCGTGTAGGCATCCACCAGTTGAAAAGTGTATTGATCCACCGGCATGGGGCCGGCCGTGCCCAGCCAGTTGCCAACAAAGGCGATTTTGGGGGCTTGCGGCATATAACCAATCTGATTGACCTGCACGCTACCGTTCACGATAGTAGGATCATAAACAATAGTGGTGGTTGCCTGCGTCGGATAAATGCCGTTATCCCGGCGAACATCACGGTAATTGATGGTGTAATGTTTGCCTGCCTGCATGGGCCACGGCAACAGCAGATGCAGGCGAAATTCGTTGATCGTTCCGCTTGGATTCCGGCCTGGAATACCGGTATCGACGGTACCAACCGCCTGGGCATCCACACCGACGCGACTGGCCGTCTGTGCTGTTTGGTAGTTCGGATCATCCGGACTTTGAATGGTATATACGCCAGCCTGCGTCAAAGTGGGAGAAAAGTCATTAAACTTCAGTGTGATGCTTCGTGCTGAACGCGTTTCTGATGCTATGAGCTGTGGCGTGCTGGTGCTGCGCAGTACGTACGATATTGTCAATATAGAATGCATAGGGATTGACCATATTCTTAAAACCGAGGAGAAACACCGAATCCATGGCAAACGCCGGGCTGATCATGTTTTTAATCGGGATGCTGACCTTGCGCCATGTGGCATCGATCACGCCGCCTTGCGTATATTGATCAAGCTGAATGATGTTGGAATCTGCGTAGTCCCAGGCCCAGAACTGCGGGGAGATCTGTGCATAGGGTGAACGAATGAAGAATTCGATCAGATCATAAGGGCGAAAATCGGTGCGCCCGGCAGCGAGTCGCAGGGCGGGACTGTGCCAGTAATCCGGTTGGATGACGATAGCATGATTGCCCTGATACGGTGAAAACGATGTTTCCCAGGAAAAATCCATTTGTGAAAAGGAAACACTGGCGTAGTCATCGTAAATAACCTTGTCAACAACCGCCTGGGAAACTTGCGGCAGCAACAGCATGAACAACCACAGGCAGCCCACCTTCGTGATATCCCGCATTCGATGTTCTTTCCTGATCCAACATTTCCACAACATGTGATTCCCCTCTAGGAGTCTGTCGGACTTTGGCAACCGTCACGAGAAATAGCGGGATTGAGCCAAATATTCGACCTGTTGGCGGTAAGTAGCAGCGCTATTTAACAAAAACAGGGCGAAAATTTGGCCAATATCCGATTTTTCGTAGTAGATTGATCAAAGTCCGAGAGATTCCTAGGGACAAACGCTATACATGCCTGGCAGGTCCTTCAATGCCTGGTTTACTGTATACTAATGGGGAAATATTCCTATGGTTGTTCAACGACTTTTCACTTTCGCGCAGCCGGATACATCACAGCAAGTCAAGGTATCAGGAAGGGGCGACCGGAGAACACCCGCAATGCACGGAGCGCATGCATTGAAGAGGGAGAGGGAGGGGGAGTGCCCCCCGGCCGCATTCGAGTCAGGGCGAAGTACATCGCCTGACCCTTATGTTAGCAATCGCAAAAACTTGTTAGTTCCCTACAACTTTATGATGTTGATACGTTTTTACGGGTAATAGCTGCATAAAAAAAGAGCTGCGATCTCTCGCAGCTCCTCTTTACAGACCAGATGTATGGCGTCCCCAAGGGGATTCGAACCCCTGTTGCCGCCGTGAAAGGGCGATGTCCTAGGCCGACTAGACGATGGGGACCGTCGTTGGACGGGCCGAACTTTATGGTCGAATATGTTTCTGTCAACACTATATCGGCAGAGACCTTGCTGGTAGCATCCGATGTCGAATCAATCGCCATTCATATCAGCGGGTTTTTGATGATGCTGACGCATTATATCACTGTTGCTTGACCGGGTTTTGATATCCGGGCCGATAAGAATGGCCATCCAGCGAGTCTGTGGTGAGGATTCCAGGGCAAGCTTGAGGATCATGGTTAAGGGCACTGATAATAACATGCCGACAGGCCCCAGCACCCAGCCCCAGACGATCAATGACAGGAAGACAACCAGCGTTGACAGGCCAACGCCGCGTCCCATGTAACGCGGTTCAATCAGATTGCCGAGTATGAGGTTGATGGCAGTATAGGCCAGCGTGGTCCACAGTGCTGCCTGCGGGCCAAGCTGCACCAGTGCCAGCAATACAGCGGGAACAGCGGCAATCACCGAGCCAATACTGGGCACATAGTTAAACAAAAAGGCCAGCACTGCCCACAGCAAGGGATAATCCACGCCAACCAGCAACAGGCTGATATACACCAGTGTGCCAGTAGCCAGGCTGACCCATGTCTTGATCGCCAGATAATGGTTCACACTATTCAAAAACTGTTCAAATTGCGCCTGTTTTGGCGCATGTTCGCCCATGGCAGCCCATTTGTGCGGCAGGGCAACGGCTTCAAGCAGCAGGAAAATCACAGCCAGCAGGATGAGCAGCGTATTGGCCAGCG
>WFOJ01000208.1 GCA_015488125.1 Mariprofundaceae bacterium | reverse complement strand
GGTCAGTCACTGGATTCCGATAAATACCGCTATAAACAGCGATGGTTGGAGGCGCTGGCAATATGGCTGGAGGCTGAACTGGCGCGCTACCCCGAACTGGTGCTGCTCGGCGATTTCAATATTGCTCCCCAGGCCGTGGATATGCACGATCCGGCACGCTGGCAAGGCAGGATTATGTGCTCCGATGAAGAACAGGGGTGGTTCCGTCAGCGACTGACGCAGGGCCTGTATGATACCGTGCGCAGCCTTGCCGGTGATCAGCCTGTGTATTCATGGTGGGATTATCGCATGCAGGCATGGCGGCGCAACTGGGGATTACGCATTGATCATATTCTGGCCACTCCGACACTGCAAGCGGTGGACTGGCGCATAGGTACCGACTGGCGCGCGCATGAACGTCCTTCCGATCACGCACCGGTGACGGTGAGCTTACAACGCCAAATTGTGTGAATATCGTTATCACTGTGATTCACAGTAGTTAAGAGCGTGATTACGCATGGTATATGAATATTGGCTTTGAAATGTGGTAAGTGATGAGCGACGACGAGCTTTTTCGGCAAGCCATGCGCGATGTGCAGGCGATTTCAGACAATAAAAACATCGTGCGGCGAAAAGCGCCGCCCCGTGTTGCGATTCGTCAGCGTGAGCATGGCGTGTACGAATGCACTGATCATGCCATACCTCGCTTGAATACGGGGGATAGCGTGTGGTCGCTACACGCCGATGGCGTGTCGGCCACTGTCTTGCGCCGCCTGGCCACTGGTCAGCCTGCAATTGATGCCACGCTGGACTTGCATGGCTATACCCAGCAACAGGCGCATGATGCGCTTGACCGGGAGATCAGCAGGTTGCGGAATCAAGGGGGACGTGTGCTACGGATTATTCATGGACGAGGCCTGCATTCTGGTGGCAAACCGGTATTGAAACATGCGGTTTATCATATATTACAGCACAGCGCACTGGCTGTCCGGGTATTGGCTGTAGTGCCTGAACCCGGCAGCGCTGGTGGCGCAGCGCTGGTGTTGTTGCGTCGGGAACGTTGATGAAACTGCAGGTGATTCGCCATGAAAGCCAGGACTATGAAGCGTCCCTGTGCGAGCAGGAATCAATTGTTGAGGCCATTCACGCAGGTGAGGCGACCAATACCCTGATTCTGACCTCGCACCCGCCTGTCTATACGCTTGGCACCTCGGCCAGAGCTGAGGATGTGTTGACCCGGAATGTTGATGGTACACATATTGCTGTCCACAAAACGGGGCGAGGCGGTGAAGTCACTTATCATGGCCCTGGCCAGCTCGTCTGCTATTTGATTGTCGATTTACGCCGACAACGGGATTTGCATCGTCATGTGCAGAAACTGGAACAACTGATGATTGATACGCTGGCTGAGCTGGGTTTGCAGGCAGGGACATCCGAACGTGGCATCGGTGTCTGGGTCAACGGCAACAAGATCGCGGCCGTTGGTGTGCGCTGTCGGCGTTGGGTCTGCTTTCACGGCGTGGCGCTGAACATTAACCCGAATCTTCGTCATTTTCAGGGTATTGTTCCCTGTGGTATGCGCGACCAGCCGGTTACCTCATTACATCATGAAGGCATCACAACAAGCCGCGAAGCTGTGGAGCCTGTGGTCATTCGTCACGCGGAACAACTGTTTGGCGCATGAAAGCCCCGCACAAGGCGGGGCTTGAGCGACAAAGCTCTGATCAGAACTTCATCTGGGAGTAAAGACCATAGCGGGTCTTTCTTTCGGTGTCACCTGCGACGTTACCCAGGTTACTGATGTTGGTACGATCATAGGCCAGCGAGAAGTTGATGTTTTTCAATGGCGTGTATTCCATACCCAATACATAGCGCTTGCTCTTTACAGGCACGGCATTGAACTTGTCTTTCTGCGACTCGTAACGGGCAAAGGCGCCTACACCATTACCGAAGTTGCCCCAGCCCCACAAGGCAATCACTTCATCCTTGGCCGTGGTGGCCTGAGTGGCATTGTTCTTTTGTGTATTCAGGATGTAGTTGGCACCCAGGCGGTAATCATGCCCGGAACCATAGGAAACCATCAACTGATTCAGTACGCTGAGCGTGCCTGCTGATGTGTTGCTCTTGGTGCCGTGGAAACCATGGCGGTATTGCAGGTCGATGGTCAGCCCTTCAACGGGATAAGCGCCCAGGCGAACATCGTAGTCGGTACCGGTACCTGCGGTTTTGTGATTGGTTTGCGTGCCATAGCCTTCACCATTGGTAGCAGTGACCCAGTAGCCAAACAGGCCGTCTGACAGCTTGCCCTTCAGGCCGATGCCGAGATCGGAAGAACTGTCGTACTTGAAGGTATCAATGGCAACCTTGGATACATAGCGATGCTTCCACAGTCCCTGCTCATAATCAATCCATGGGGTGTGAGACAGCCCCAGACGCAGCACAGCAGCCTTGCCAGCCAGCTTGCCCTCAACATAGGCATACTTCAGGAACACGTTGCTGCCCTTGCTGTTGGGAGCTTTGGTGGCTGGTGCTGTGGCATTGGCATTCACATCGGAAGTAAAGCGCATCATCCAGTCGCTGTTGAAGTAGTAACGTGCCTCAAAATATGCACGATCCACCGCCATACCACGGTTATGCGTCTTGGTGATGGTACCGGCAACATTTTTTTCGGTGCGATAGTCTGTATCGTTCAGGAAAAATTTGGCACCCAGCTTCAGCTTGCTGTCACCTTTTTCCATAACCGTGACACCAGCGAGCGCAGGTGTGGCAACGGTTGCAATCATGGCAAGCGCGGCGGCTTGCGTGATATGCCGAATCTTCATATTTCCTCCAGGAAAGAAAGTTGGGCGCAGGCTAGGCGGTGAATATGTCATGGATATGTCACCTGCACCTCATAATATTGGCGGCCAACAATAGCGAATATGACACGAGGTTACCATGAGTGAAGCGTCAATTCTGGTGGTGGAAGATGATGTTGCCATCAGTCGTCTGATCTGCCTGCATTTACAGCATGCCGGATTCAAGACGGCCAGTTGCGAAAACGGACGGGAAGCTGCCGACAGACTGCTGCAGGAGGATTATCAGTTGCTGGTGCTTGATCGCATGATTCCCGGTATGCGCGGTCTGGAATTGACGCGCTGGCTGCGCAAACAGGAAAAAACCCGCCAGTTGCCCATTTTGATGATTACCGCCCTGGGCATGCCGGAAGAACGTGTCCGTGGCCTGAACGAGGGTGTGGATGATTATCTGGGCAAGCCCTTTGAGCCGGAAGAAGTGGTGGCGCGGGTGCGCGCCCTGTTGCGTCGTCATGGCGAGCAGCTTGCTGCCGGACGCGAAACCGGGCCGGTTCAGCTGGATACCGATGCGCTCAACGCCAGGGTGCAGGGTAAAACAGTGGAATTGCGTCCTCTGGAATTCAAATTGTTACAGGTGTTGATGAAAAAGCCGGGTAAAGTGCGCAGCCGTGACTATTTGCTGGATCATGTGTGGGGGACGAATAACTTCGTCGAGGAGCGTACCGTGGATGTGACCATCAAACGCTTGCGCAAGGCATTGGACAAGCAACAGGCAGGGCAGTATATCCGCACGATTCGCGGTGCAGGTTATTGTTTTTCCCTGGAATAGAAAGATCACTGAGAGATGTCTGAACATATTCTGCTGGCTGCCTTGCTGGTCGCCTTATGGTGCTGGCATGAGTGGCGAATACAGCAGCGCCTGCGTCGGCAGTATAAGGAAGTTCAGCGTCTGCAACGACGTATTGCCACGCTACAGGCGCGGGTATCGCGACGTGAGAAACGGCTGGATACCGTGCTGGCCAATATCAATGAAGCGGTATTGCGCCTGAACGGGGACGGCACAGTGCGCGGTTGCAACGTACAGGCACGGCGCGTCTTCGCTATTGCGGAACATGCGATGTTTCCCTTGCCGCTGACGGCCATTTATCGCGACCCTGACTGGCATCGTCATTTCAATGAGGCACTGCGTCGTCTGCCTGAGGATGTCAGCCTGCCAGCCATGCATGTTCGGGAACACGTGCTTCACCCTCGATTGGCGCGGTTGGGGAAAAAACAATTATTACTGGTATGCATGGATGTTACCCAGGAACATGTCTTGCAACAACAACGCAACCAGTTTCTCAGTAATCTGATGCATGATCTGAAAACGCCGCTGACATCGCTGCTCGGTTATGCCCGCAGTATGCAAACGTTTGCCAGTGATGAAGCGCTGCGCCATGAAGCTGTGGAAGTGATCGTCAATGAAGCCAGGCATATCAACCATCTGCTGGACTCTCTGCTGTGTATTGATCAGATTGAACATGGCCAGCGTCTGCACGGTGAATGCGATTTGACGGCTTTATTACAAGTCCAGAAAAAAAGCTTTGAGCCGCAACTGAGCGAGAAGGCTGTGCAATTATCGCTGCATGTGCCGGCGTCGGTGGTGGTTCCCATGCACGAAGTGGATTGCACCCGCATTTTGCGCAATATTTTGTCCAATGCGATTCGCCACAGTCCGCCAGGCGGAGAAATCAGCTGCCGCATGCAGCAGGCATCAGAAGGCGAGCAGCCAGTGCTGATCATTTGCGATCAGGGTGAGGGCATTCCCGACGCCGATTTGCCACATGTATGCGAGCGATTTTATCGCGTGGACAGCAATCGTCAGCGCGGCGGCCATGGCCTGGGGCTGGCTATCGTGCATGAACTAATGAACAGGGACGGCGGCAAGCTCGAACTAAGCGC
>WFOJ01000207.1 GCA_015488125.1 Mariprofundaceae bacterium | reverse complement strand
TGTTCCGGGCCAGCTTCCTCTCCCGCGCAATCTGTTTGATGCTCTTGCCGTGAACATAAAAATCACGGCGTACTTTTGCTTTCGTTTCCACTGTTACCACTCCTGTGTTTTACCTCCGGCGATTCGTCTCGCCGGGAATCATACAGGGGGGTCAAAATTGGACGCTGATTTACCCCTCAAAGGGGTCAATTTTGGACGCTGATCAACAGTTCTAATGGCGCTGGTATCATGACCTGCGCATGGGGCTGATGCAGCGTGTATAACGTGCCTGATCAGCGCGATTGCCTGGAGAAAATACAGATCATGGAGCAGGGAAGCGCTGCGTCAGTCGTGGCAATGGTAGTGCCATGGCCTGCACTCCGGTTTGGTGCATGACCATTCGATATACAGCAAACATTCGCGCAGAATAAGGATGCAGCCAAGAATCAGCCATGCCCAGGCGATAACTGGAAAATCGAACCAGAGAAACAACAGCGTCAGATAAGCTGTGGCACCGCCAATACGGAATATAAAGTAAATCAAGTAACCCATGGTCGTTAGTGTAAAATAATGACGGAAAATATACAAATGTCCGTGCGCATCACTGGTGATGCCAATGGCCTGAAGGCCGAACTGGTGACTGCTAGCGGTCATGACCGTGTTTGACGCTGGCTCAGTAACCAGGGCAGGCGCAAGACCCTACCCCTACTTTCTGTCCTCTGCCCTACTGATATTGTGTTTTTTATTCATCTGCTGTAGGCTGCGCTTCGCGTGCTATCTGCACTAGAGGCTTCCGGGCTGCGCAATGATGCAGAGGCTGCCAGTCACGCCGGAACGTGCTGGTCTCGTCGATGATGTGCCAACGTGCGCTATTAGGCTTTCCGGAGCCCTGCAATGACGCACGGGCAGGAAGGTCTCGCCGGAATGCATCCTTCCTCATCGGCGGTATAGGCGCACGTCAACGCGATTCCTTAGTATGGCGGGGTCCGGGGTCTGATGAAGTGGTTCCCCCTCTTTGGACAGATTCACGGTGGCGCTAAGGTGTGTTCATCTGCGAATTTCTGATGAGAGGAGCATAAAGATGAGCAAGAAGAGAAGAAACCACAAGCCGAGCTTCAAAGTGAAGGTAGCGTTGGCGGCGATTCGCGGAGATCAGGCAATCAGCGAGATTACGAGCCAGTATGGGATTCATCCGAACCAGGTGAGCAGCTGGAAGAAGACCGCCCTGAACAACCTGGAGCTACTGTTTGCCGACAATCATTCGGCGTTTGATCCGGATGAGGAAAAAAGATCAAGACGCTGCATGAGAAGATTGGCGAGCTGACGGTGGAGTGTCAAGCAGCCAAAAGATGTTGAAAAGGCCAGAACAATGGCTAGCAAGTTGAAGCAACAGATGAAAACGCACCCATTCAATCCGGCATCTTTTCTCGAAACGGAAGAAGAAATCGCGCAATACCTGAATGAAGCCTATGCGGATGACAATCCGGAAGTGTCCATCATTACCTTGGCAACGTCGTCAAAGCGCGTGGGGTAGCTGAGATTTCCCGCAAGGCTGGATTGAACCGCGAAAACCTGTATCGCATTTTTCGGGGCGCACACAGCCGCGCAGGGGAACGATTCACGCCCTTGGCCTGCGGCCTAAATGCCACGCCGTGACCGACTACGAATCAGAAAAAACAACGCAACTCACCGGCAATAAGCGAAGGCTCAGGTCTTGCAATTACAGATTTCTCTCCTGCTTCACTTCCTGACTGACAATGGCATGGTGAATACCAAATCCTTGCGCAATATCATTCTTTTAGCTTTGTTGCGGCATTGGTCTTTTGCACCTGGTTGACCTGCGCATCATGTTTCCGCGATTTGCTGCCCTATTCACACGTTTCCCCGGATTTCATGCGCTGGAACAAGGGTACACGATCGTAGAGCAAGGGCACGACCAGCAAGGTCAGCAGTGTGGAGGCGATGGTGCCGAAGGCCATGGAGACACCGAGACCACCGAACACCGGATCGCTGATCATCACGGCGCTGCCAACGACGACGGCCAGGCCGGTGAGGACGATCGGGC
>WFOJ01000206.1 GCA_015488125.1 Mariprofundaceae bacterium | reverse complement strand
TTGTCCGGTTTGGCATTCATGCCGGTGATGGCAATGGTTAAGGCTTTGTCGCTCATCACTCAGGCCAGCGCCTGACGCAGAACGGCGGCAAACTCGGCAATATCGCGCTCTACCTCTGAGCGGCTGACATCGTATTCCTGCAACAGCGCCTGTAGCAGCACTTCCATATCATCGTTGCGCTGTAACAGGCGCAGGATGCGCAATCCCGTCGCGTTGGCGGTAAAGCTTCGGCCATTGACCGGATCAAAAACAAAACCGCTGTCATTCAATGCCAGTTGCTGAATAGCCGCTTGTGGCGGAAAAAGCGGCAGCGGCTGATGGCCTGCCGGTGATGATAACTGATTCATGCGTAACCTCCCTGTGCGCTGACGAGGCGAACAATGGCGTAGGATTAAGCAAGAAATAAGGAAGGAATGAGGAAATTCCCTCTCCCGTGGGCGGGGACACTAACCGCTACCAGATGCGTTATTGGTCACAGCCGATGGAAACTTGGGTGTAATTTTGTAACGCAGCTCACGATCTTTGTTTTTTCGCAGTTTACATTGCGCCCGGATAGCGACAGGATGCTCGCACAGTGATTGTGGGGGCTGCTTATTGCCCGTAATAGGAGGGATTGAATATGGGTCTGGATATTGCCTGGCTGGAAGAAAAAGTCTTTAAGGAAAAGATTGATTCGGTAGATGCAAGCCTTATTAACAAGGTGACAGATGTATGCCAATACAAGGCAGGAGATGTTATTCTGGAACAGGGTAAGCCTGGTGGGGCGCTGTATCTTGTACGCTCGGGAAGCGTTTCCATTCATTGCAACGGGGTCAAACTCGCCTCCGAGGGTGAGGCCAAATTGTTTGGAGAAATGTCTTTTCTCACTGGTGACCCGGTTTCCGCCACGGTGCGTGCGGAAACAGATTGTGAAATCTACATGCTAACCCGCAATGGCTACGCACAAATCATGCGCGAAAATCAGGCCATGGTGTTTGCATTGTTTGCCTACGTACTAAAAAACACCGCCTCAATGATTCGCCGCATCAATGCCGACTATACGGTGATGCAGCATTATATTTCCGGTGGTCGCGCCTGACACAGCCATACGTCATACATTCATCCTGCTTCTCCGTTTTCCCTTCCGGGCGACAGGAAAGCAGGATGAACAGTGACGGCTAACAGGTTGTGCCCACTAATAGGTTGTACCCAGGCCAAACTCGAAGGTACGGGTAAAATCGCCAGGCTGCGTGCGAGCCGCCTTACCCCATGTCAGGGTGACCGGGCCAACCGGAGAGGCCCATTCAAGACCAAAACCGTAAGATGTGCGTATTTTGGCGGTTGAGAAGCGTTCTGCCACATTGATGTTAAGCGCGCCAACAGTTGTTTTCGCTGCACCCCATACAGTACCTGCATCGGTGAACAACACACCTCTGAAGCCTGATGTTTCCATATAAGGAATGGGGAAAAACAAATCAAGCGATGCGGTTGCCTGCTTGTCGCCACCAACAGGATCGTTCGGTGCTGCCGGATCGCGCAGTGATACGCCGTAATAATCAAAGCCACGCAGGCTACCCACACCACCTAAGGAATAACGGCGATAAATCGGCACCGTCTTGCCGGTGTAACCTGAAATTGTCCTGCCGCCAATTTTGGTGCGTAGCGTAAAATCATCACTTAATGGAAAATAACCGCTTAGCGACAAGGCGCCTTCCACAAAACGGTTAGCACCGCCAAGTCCAGCTACGCCCAGGCTCAGGCTGTGCGAATACCCCCGCCTGGTACCTACCACTTTATCGCGGCTGTCCCAGGTTAGCGATTGCGTGAGTTCGCCCGTCGTCTGGATGCCAGCCTGAGATTGCAGAATCAACGATGCCGTGTTGGCGATATTGCTTAAATGCGCCCGCAAATAATCATAACCGACGGCATAGCGCGCATATTCCGAGAGCGCAAAGCTGAAATTGACACCGCCACCAGCATTATTCTGCTTATATTGCGTGATGGCCTGCAACTGGGTTTGCGTTTTGTTAATGCGCAAGGTAGCGGCAATATCCCTGTTCAGAAAATAGGGGTCGGTGATACTGGCATCAATATTCTGGGTTTTTGCGCCCACGTCTGCGGTCAAGCTGGTATTATAACCTTTGCCGAGAAAGTTCTTTTCGGAAACCTTGAGGCGTACCAGTACTTTTTCCAGTTGCGAAAAGCCCGCCCCCACGATCAGCGAGCCGGTACGATCCTCTTCCACCTTGACCTTAACATTCACCTTATCGCTAACATCGGTTTCCGGCATGGAGAAGCGAACATCCTTGAAAATCTGTGAACGTCCCAGACGTTCCTTGCTCAGGCGCATATGCTCTGCTGAATAGCGGGCACCCTCATCCTGCCGCATTTCGCGGCGAATGACATCGTCATTGGTTTTCTGGTTACCCTCGATTTCGATGCGCTGGATATACACTTCACGCCCCTTGCGAATATCAAAGGTAATCCCTACTTCACGGGCTTCCAGATTGCGTTGAAACAAGGGGGTGACAGTGGCGAAGGCAAAACCCTCGTTACCCACGGTTTCCGTCAGTTTCTGAATGCTTTCGCGCAGTTTCGATAGTGCATAGGTTTCGCCCTTGTGGATGCTCAAAGCAGCTTCCAGCGTCTTGCGGTCAGGTACAATATCGCCATGAAAATCAACGGCGCTGACCGTATAAACCGGCCCTTCATGCAGATTGAAGGTCAGGTTAAACGCCTCTTTGCCAGGTGCCAGCGATAATTGCGCTGTGTTCACGTGGGCATCAAGATAGCCATGATCCTGATAATACTGGGTAAGAATCTGAATATCGTTGCCAAAACGCTTGGAGTCAACAATATCGCGATCTGAGAACCAGCTCATGAAATCGCTTTCACGGGTATGAATCTGCGCCCGTAGCTGCTCATCGGTATAAGCCTTGTTGCCCACAAACCGAATTTGTTGAACACGGGTTTTCTTCCCTTCATCAATGTGCAGTGTCAGCGCCAGACGACCATCATCCAGCAGCTTCTTCTCTGGTGTGATGCGCAACTGATAAAAACCATCCCTGATATAAAGCCTGCGAATGGTATTCATGGCAATACGCAACCGTGATTCACTGAAGACTTCGCCTTTTTTCAGTTTCAAACGTTTCTTCAGATCCTTGTCGGTCACTTCGCTGTTACCTTCAATATCAAAGCTGGCAATCAGCGGGTTTTCCTTAACATGAATGGTCAGGGTCAGCGTATTGCCGTGCTCCAGGCCATCTGCCCTGATGTCCGAAAAGAAACCCATTTTATAGAGGCGGCGAATATCCTTACTCAATACCGCCCTGGAGAACGGGCGACCGGGTCGGGAGTCGATTTCACCCTGAATCGCGCCGGATTCGATATAGCGGTTGCCCTCAAAGATCACTTGATCGATCGTCAGTTCTTTCGCCTGTGCCATCGTTGCCCAAGCAAGCGCAAACGCCAGCAGCAGCCAGCGCGATAATTGTTGCGTCATGTTCATCCCTTCAGAAACCTCGCAATATCGTTATAAAACGCAAATACCATCAGTGCGGCAATCAGCAATACGCCGACAATCTGTGTTTTTTCCATCATCGCCGGAGAAAGCGGCTTGCCGCGCAATGCTTCCAGGCCCAGATAGGCCAGATGTCCGCCGTCGAGAACGGGCACAGGCAACAAATTCAGCACCCCCAGGTTGATGGAGATCAATGCCAGAAACAGCAAATACGGCACCAGCCCTACCTCGGCAGTCTTGCCTGCCATCTGGGCAATGGCAATCGGCCCGCCAATATTGCTGGGAGAGATCGCATTCACCGCCATTTTGGCCAGCACTTCGATGGTTAATGATGTCATTTCCCAGCTGCGGCTAAAGCCATAGCTCACGCCTTCAGCCAAGCCCATTCGATAAATCACAGGTTGTTGCATGCTGCGCATCGCCAGATGCACGCCCATGCGTCCGACAGCCGGCTGCCCCACCGCATGCGGCGTCACTGTCAGATTCATACGCAAGCCATCGCGTAATATACCCAGGACGATCGGCTGTCCGGCATGGGTTTCAATATACCGCACCAGCAGACGCGCATCATCCACGACATGATTGTCCACCTGTACGATTTCGTCTCCCTTTTTCAAGCCGCCACGGGCTGCCGGAGAATCCTTGACGATGGCATTGGCAAACACCCGCTCGCCAGCGCTGAAGCCAAGCACATCACTGGCCATATTTGTCAGCAACACATCTTTTTCAGGACGGGGAACATGCATGTTCACCGTCATGATTTGCGCATCACGCTTAATACGCAGCATGACGTCGCTACCCGCTGCATCCTTGAGTTGCTCTTCAAGCTGTTGCCAGGCGTAGATCTTTTGTCCATTGACGGCAACAATGGTATCGCCAGTGGCAATACCGGCACGTTCAGCCAATGAACTGGCAGCCACATGGCCAACCACCGCCGGCGTAACCGGCTGACCAATCCAGGCGACCGCCATGTAGGCCACAATAGCAAAGGCAAAATTAAACAATGGCCCGGCGGCGGCAATAGCCGCGCGTTTCCATACCGGTTGCCGGGCAAAAGCGCGCGCTTGCTCGGCTTCAGGCAATGTTGCCAGCATGTCATCCTGTTCCGGGTCAGGGTTCTCGCCCAGCATTTTGACGTAGCCGCCCAATGGAATGGCAGCGATCACATATTCCACCTCGCCGTCACGGCTGTGCCAGGAAAACAGTCCCGGACCAAAGCCGACGGAAAACTTTTCAACGCGCACCCCAAGCTTGCGGGCGACAATAAAATGCCCATATTCATGGACAGCAATAAGCAGGGCAATAGCCACAATAAAGGCCACCGCTGATACGGCAAATTCAAGCACGGGCAATTAACTCCTCTGTTTGCAATCGTGTCTGACGATCCAGCGCCCACACGGCATCAAGCGTATCAAGCCGGCCATCCGAGGCCAGCGACAGCGCTTGTTCAACCAGTGGCAACATATCCACAAAACGAATCCGGCGCTGGCGAAAGGCGGCATTGGCCACTTCATTGGCGGCATTAAAGACCACGGGCAAGACATCTTCACCACGCATCACCTCGCGCACCAGACGCATGGCAGGGAAACGCTGCTCATCAATAGCCATGAATTCCAGTGGTTGCTGACTGGCCAGTTCCAGCCATGGAATACCGGACGCCAGTCGTAATTCCGGACGCAGGGCGTAAGCGATCGGTGAACGCATGTCCGGCATGGCCAGCTGCGCCAACACCGAGCCATCCTGATATTCGACCATGGCATGGACAATGCTTTGTGGATGAATAATGGCATCCAGTTGTGAGGCCGGCACATCAAACAGCCAGTGCGCCTCAATCAGTTCCAGCGCCTTATTCATCATACTGGCTGAATCAACGCTGATTTTTGCCCCCATATCCCAGTTCGGATGCGCCACAGCTTCTTCAGGGGTAACATCGGCCAGACTGGCCAGTGAACGATTGCGAAACGGCCCGCCGGATGCCGTCAATATAATTTTGCGCATGCCCTGACGATCATGGCCGCACAAGGCCTGATGCACGGCGGCATGTTCGGAATCGACCGGTGTGATGCGTGCGCCGGCAGTTGCCGCAGTCTGCATGAACAAACGTCCCGCGGTCACCAGACATTCCTTGTTGGCCAGACACACATGTTTGCCCTGCGCCACGGCAGCCAGCGTGGCGGGCAATCCGGCAGCGCCAACCATGGCCGCAACCACAATATCACTGCGAGCATCGGCAGCAGCATCAATGGCTGCCTCCATGCCGGATTGCAGCTCAATGCCCAGTGACTGACAGGGAGCAAGCAGCGAGGCAGCAGCCTGTTCATCAGTCATGACGACGCAACGCGGCTGAAGCCGCTGCATCAGTTGCTGCATGACTTCAGTATTGCGCCAGGCAACCAGCGTATCGACGGCAAAAGCATCTGCGTGCAGGGCTAGCACATCGGCGGTACTCTGGCCAATGGAGCCGGTAGCGCCGAGAATGGTAACACGTTGCCGACTTGCCATCAGTTGTTCACCAGTGGAACGAACATAGCCACCAGGGGGATACCGGTCAGCAGCGCATCAATGCGATCCAGCATACCGCCATGCCCCGGCAACAAACGTCCGCTGTCTTTCACACCGACGATGCGCTTGAGCGCTGATTCGTTCAAATCGCCCAGAATGCTGGCGGCCACCATGATCACGGCCAGCGCCAGTGCCAGCGGCATGGGCAACAGGCTCTGGCCATACCAGATCAGGGTGGCCAGGGCCGCACCGCAGCATACACCTGCGGCGACCCCTTCAATCGTTTTGCCCGGGCTGATTGCCGGGCATAGTTTGTGTTTCCCCCAGCGTTTACCGGCCACATAGGCGGCGCTGTCTGCCATCCAGATACCGGCACAGGCACCGGCAATCCACCATAAGCCGTGTTCCGCGTGACGCAGTTCGGCCAGCGACCAGGCGAACAGCATCAGCCACGCCATCATCCATTGCGTCCAGGTCAGACGGGTAATCGCAGCGGCAAGCATGCTGCGTTCCTTCACCATCAGCAAGGTAGCGAGTGACCAGAGCAGCATCAGCAAAGTCATGGCGGCGAACAGGCTGCCACCTTGCAACAGGATCAACCAGGTGGGCAGGGTCAGCAGCAGCATCACAGATGGCTGTGGCATGCGCACCATGGCCAGCAGTTCATGGCTTGCCAGCAAAACCAGTGCAAACAACAGCAGCATGAAAACGGGAGCAGAAGCAAAAAACAGCCACCACAGGGCAAACAGCAGCATGATGCTGCCAGTCATGAGGCGAAGCTGCCATTCACTCATATCTTACCTCGCTGTTGCAATTGTTCAGAAGTTTGGCCAAACCGACGCTCGCGTTGTGCATAGGCCTGTAGCGCCTGCAAAAAGTCTTCGCGGCAATAATCAGGCCAGAATGTCGGGCTGAAATACAATTCGGCATAAGCAGCATCCCAGAGATGAAAATTGGAGATTCGGAATTCACCGCCAGTGCGGATCAGTAAATCCACAGGGAGCAGCTCATCACGCCAGAGAAAATGCCGAAATTGCGCCGCTGTCAAGCCGGCAAGCGCTTCGTCACTAAGCTCCCCTGCCTTCATGGCTGCTACCAACCGGCGGATGCCAGCAATAATTTCCTGCTGTCCGCCATAATTAAGGCAGAGTATCAGTTCAATGCGCGTACAGGTTTTCGTTTTCTGAACGGCGTGCATAATCGCATTGCGCGCCATCGACGGCAGCGCTGAAATTTCTCCCAATACCCTGAGGCGCACGCCCTGTTTGCACATGCGCGGCAGTTGCATGGTCAGCATACTGGCCAGCAGATTCATCAGGCTGCTTACCTCATCATGCGGGCGATCCCAATTTTCGGTGGAAAAAGCGTAAAGAGAAATCTGTTGTACGCCGACATCGGCAGCCCAGCTAACCACATCTTCGGCCACCATGGCGCCGCGACGATGGCCTTCGATGCGCGGCAAGCCGCGCTGACGCGCCCAGCGCCCATTGCCATCCATGATAATGGCAACGTGCGCTGGCACTGTCTCAGGAAAAGCGTGAGAATCGGCCAAGAAAGGAATGGAAATCGTAAAAGGGTCGGTGGCAGAGGGTCAGATGGTCAGAATATCTTCTTCTTTGGCTGCCAGCAGCTTGTCTGTTTCGGCAATAAAACGGTCGGTAACCTTCTGGATGGCGGCTTGTCGTTGCTTGCTTTCATCTTCGGAAAGCCCCTCATCCCTGACTTCTGCCCTGACCTTTTCATTGGCATCACGGCGAATATTGCGAATAGAGATACGGCATTTTTCAGCCATTTGTCTGGCCTGTTTCACCAAATCACGCCGACGCTCTTCATTGAGTTCAGGCAACACCAAGCGGATAACAGAACCGTCGTTGCTGGGCGTAAGTCCGAGGTCCGAGGCCATAATCGCTTTTTCAATGGTGCTGAGCATGGTTTTTTCCCAGGGGGTGATCAGCAGCATGCGTGGTTCCGGCACACTGATGTTGGCCACCTGGGAGATAGGAACCTCAGAGCCATAATAATCCACCCGCACCTGATCCAGCAGCGCGGCGTTGGCACGGCCAGTGCGAATCGTTGCCATTTCACTTTTCAACGCCTGAATGGATTTTTCCATTCTGCTTTCAAGCTCTTTACTCATGACTGTTCTCTCCCTTTGTCAAGAAGCCACCAGCGAGCATCACTCGCTGACCAGTGTGCCGACATTGTTTTCACCACAAATAACCTTCATCATCTGGCCCTCCGTCGTGACATCAAACACAATGATCGGCATACCGTTATCACGGCATAATGACAATGCCGTTGCATCCATAACGCCAAGTTTTTTATTGAGCGCCTCGGTAAAGCTCAGCTGATCATAGCGAACCGCATCACGCTCTTTCTTTGGATCAGCGGAATATACGCCATCAACCTTGGTGCCCTTGAGTACGACATCAGCCTGCATTTCCATGGCCCGCAGACTGGCTGCCGTATCCGTGGTAAAATAAGGGTTACCTGTGCCAGCGGCAAAAACCACGATACGATCTTTCTCCAGATGGCGCACGGCACGACGGCGAATATACGGCTCGGCCACTTCCTTGATGTGCAGCGCCGAGACAAGTCGCACGGCAACACCTTGCCGCTCAATGGCATCCTGCAAGGCAATGGCATTCATTACCGTGGCCAGCATGCCCATATAATCGGCGCTGGAGCGCTCCATGCCAGCGGCTGCCCCGCTCATGCCGCGAAAAATATTGCCTCCGCCAATGACCACAGCCAGTTGCACGCCAGCGCGATGCAAGGCGATCAGTTCAGAAGAGAGGCGCTCAAGCGTTGGCGCATCAATGCCGAAGGCACCAGTACCCATCAGCACTTCACCGGAAAGCTTGAGCAAGACGCGTTGATACACAGGCGTGGCAGCACTCATCGCTGATTTAGCCGCCCTGAACCTGAGCTGCAACCTCCGCTGCAAAATCAGCTTCTTCTTTCTCAATGCCTTCGCCCAGCGCATAGCGAACAACGCTGATGATGCTGGCGCCAGGCTGTGCCTGCTTCAGCGCTTCGCCGACTTTCAGGTCAGAATTTACCACATAGTCCTGCTCCAGCAGGCAGCTTTCAGCATAGAACTTGTTGAGCTGACCGGTCACGATTTTTTCAACAATATTGGCTGGTTTACCACTGGCCAGCGCACGCTCGCTTAATACCGCTTTTTCACGTTCAACAGCATCGGCTGGCATATCCTCGCGTGAAACACACAGGGGGTTCACCGCCGCAACATGCATGGCGATACCACGGGCGACTTCCTTCAGCGCATCCGTTGCTTCACCCGCCAGTGCCACCAATACGCCAATGCGACCGCCACCATGGACGTAAGAGGCGACAACATCCCCCTCAACCAGGGCAAAACGGCGGATATTCATGTTCTCACCGATCGTTGCAATCCGACGAGCCAGGGCTTCCGCCACCGTGCCCTCTTCGCCGGGGAAGGCAAGGGCCTTCAGGGCTTCAACATCAGCAGGCTTTTCGTTCAACACCAGCTGGCCAAGTGTGGATACAAAATCATTAAACTGGTCATTTTTGCTGACAAAGTCCGTTTCGGCATTGACCTCCAGCAGCATGCCGCTACCACCTTCAACCAGCGCCGTCACACTGCCTTCGGCGGCAACACGACCTGCTTTTTTGGAAGCTGCGGCCAACCCCTTCTTGCGCAGAAAGTCCACTGCCGCATCCATATCGCCATCCGTGGCAGACAATGCCTTTTTGCAGTCCATCATGCCTGCGCCGCTTATTTCACGCAGTTTTTTTACATCAGCAGCCGTAATCGAGGCCATGGTTCCCCCATTTTTGGAAAATTTGGAATAATTATCTGTAATTGAAAAGGCGGCACAGCAGCCGCCCGGGACGCCGTCAGGTTTTGGCAATCGTCACGAGCAGCAGAAAGATGAAGATTTGCCTCAATTCCGATTTTCGTGACAACCCTGTCAAAGCCTGACAGGCATCCTGGATGTTTTATTCGGCAGCGACTTCACCAAGCGGCGAAGCAGCTTCTGCCTCATCGGCAGCTTCCACAACTTCACCCATGGCTTCAACAAAATCCTCGCCGTCTTCAGCGTTCTCCAGGTTCCAGCTTTCAACGCCTTCAAGCACAGCTGTCGCCGTTTTGTTGCAAAACAGGCGAACAGCGCGAATCGCATCATCATTGCCCGGGATGATATAATCAATATTACTGGGGTCACAGTTACTATCGACCACGGCAACCACAGGAATACCAAGCTTTTTGGCCTCGCTGACAGCCAGCTCCTCTTTTTTAACATCAATGACAAACAAACAGTCCGGCAAGTGCAGCATATCCTTGATGCCGCCAAGTGAGCGCTCCAGTTTGTCCAGATCACGCTGCATGTTCAGCGCCTCTTTTTTGGTCATCAGATCAAACACGCCTTCTTCTTTCTGGCGTTGCAGATCCTTCATTTTACGGACGGACTTCTGAACTGTGGAGAAATTGGTCAGCATGCCACCCAACCAGCGATGATTGACATAAAACTGACCAGCGCGTGAAGCTTCTTCACGAATGGCATCGGCAGCTTGACGCTTGGTGCCAACAAAAAGAATACGACCACCGGCTGCCGCCAGCTCGCGTGTGAAATGATAGGCTTCATTCGCCATCCGCAGGGTTTTTTGCAGATCAATAATGTGAATGCCATTGCGCTGACCAAAGATGTAAGGTTTCATCTTCGGGTTCCAACGACGGGTCTGGTGACCAAAATGCACACCTGCTTCCAGCAGCTGCTTCATGGTATAATTCGACATATATACTCCAGTTTATTTTTAACGGCATCAGCCGACCTCCGCCGCCAGAACATCCGTAACAAGGATGCAACCTGAATCATGGCAGCGTGCGAAGTGGCGCGCTTTCTAGCAATATCGTAAAATTTTGCAACCAGTGTCAAGGTAATTGAATCAAAATTCTGACATGTTGATCTTAAGAATCTCCATTTCCTATAATGTGGAAAACTGGTGTAGCGCAGATGGTGTCACCGGCAGAGAGTTGAGAATCCATTCGCACTTCTTGCCTTCGCAATTCTGGTTTGCGGGCGCGGATCGCACTGTCATTGAAGGCTTTTTGTAATCATGTACACCTTCGGCAGTATTGGTTACCATAATCCTGTTATTGCTCATCACGAACACCAAGTTCGGACAAACTCCCAGGCACTGGCATAGCGAAGATAAAAACGTTATGATTTCGGGCATGGGAATTCCTGCTTTGAGATGGTCTTTTCGCTTGAATAGATCCGGCCAGCGTTGGAGTTCTCTCAGACTTTTTTAGAAGGTACTGATGCAGGCAACACAATTGATTCTCGTGCCGACGGATTTTTCGGATTTTTCTACTGAGGCCATGCGACGGGCCATTCGTTTGTCGCAATGGTTGCAGGCGCAGTTGCATGCCTTGCATGTGCTGGATGATGCGGCTGTTTATTATAGCAGCGGCATGGACGGCATGCCTGTTCCGATGAGTGAGGATGTTTCTCGTTCTCTGGAAGATATGGCCCGCGAACACATGCAAAACTGGTTGGCGCAATGGCCGGATGTGGCAGTGGCTTCACATATCATGCACAGCAATGGCAATATAGCGAGAACCATTTGCCATAAGGCAGAAGCCCTGGCAAGCCAGCTGATGGTTATTGGCAAGCATGGCCACCAGAGTTTTCTTGAGCGCATGCTGATTGGTTCCACCACCGAACATGTGGTGCGTCATGCCCATTGCAGCGTATTGGTGGCCATGCCGGAAGGTATCCTGGCTGACCGCCAGCACTGAAACTGTGCCGCTGCCAGGCTTCTGGCGATAACCGGTCACAGCTACCATTGTTGCGGCATTGCCGTTACGCGATCCGGCACATGTTTTTTAGCGTTTCAGGCCAAGCACGTCTTGCATATCATACCAACCGGCCTGCTGTGTTATCAGCCAGTGAGCAGCGCGCACAGCGCCTCTGGCAAACACCATGCGATCAGCGGCGATATGGTTGATTTCGATACGCTCTTCATCGGAAATAAACATGGCTTTGTGTTCACCGACGATATTGCCACCACGCACGACTGAAAAACCAATGCTGCCTGGATGACGTTCACCGGTTACGCCTTCGCGAGCATATACGGCAACATTATCCAGAGAAACACCACGGCCACGGGCCAGCGCGCTGCCCATGGCCAGCGCCGTGCCGCTGGGCGCATCCACCTTGTGACGGTGATGCGCTTCAAAGATTTCCGCATCATAGGCTTTAGCCTGCAAAATCGCCGCTGCCTGCTCAATCAGATCAAGCGCCAGATTTACACCCACCGAGTAATTCGCCGCCATCACCACAGGCACATCACGAAGTATATGCCGCAATTCCCGTAGATGATCAGCCGTAAAGCCGGTGGTGCCAATCACCATCGGGATGCCATGCCTGGCAGCTAAGCGTGCATGCGCCAGCGTGGCTTGCGGCGCAGTGAAATCAATAACAGCCGAAGCGCCATCTGCCGGCACTTCAAGTTCAGCTTTCAGGGGGATGCCGTTTTGGCCACATCCTGCCAGTTCGCCAGCATCCTTGCCGATATTGGCTGAACCCGGACGTTCGCTGGCCGCTACCAGTTCAGCATCAGCATCATCATGAAGGGTGCGCACCAACATCCTCCCCATGCGCCCGCCAGCACCGGGAATCATGATCTTCATACGCTTATTTTTTGCCATCTTCTCTTCCTGCCAGTTCATCCCAGAAGTGTTTTACCTTGTCGAGAAACGAGGAACACTCAGGATAAACATCATCACCGGTTGCTTCCGCGAACTTGTGCAGCAATTCTTTTTGCCGGGCGCTCAGTTCCTTGGGCACGGCAATCTGCACGCGCACATAAAGATCACCTTTCTGGTTACCATTGCGCACATCGTTAATGCCTTGGCCACGAACCCGAAATACGCGGCCTGCTTCTGTGCCTGCCGGAATACGGATTTTAACCCGCCCCGACAGCGTGGGTGCTTCAACTTCCGCCCCCAGGGCGGCCTGCGGAAAGGTAATGGGCATGGTACAGTAAAGATCACCACCGTCACGTTCAAAAATCGGATGCTCGCGCACGCTGACGACGATATACAAATCGCCAGCAGGTGCGCCACGGCTGCCAGCTTCACCCTCACCACTTACGCGCACCTGTGCGCCATGATAAATACCTGCCGGAATCTTGATCTTCAGATGTTTGGTTGTGCGTTTCCTGCCACTGCCGCCGCAGCTTGTGCAGGGTTGGTCAATACGGGTACCAGCACCCTGACACTCCGGGCAGGTGCGACGCACGGCAAAAAATCCCTGCGACATCTGCACCTGGCCATGGCCGCCGCAGGTGCGACAAGGCACAGGGTTGCTGCCGGGCCTGGCACCGGAACCGTGGCAGGTATCGCATGTGTCATGGCGCGGAATATCAAGCTCAATTTCCTTGCCAAAAGCGGCTTCTTCCAGTGAAATCGTCAAATCATAACGAAGGTCAGCCCCCCGGTTCTGGCGTCCACCGCCACCACCGCCAAAGCCGAAGGCTTCGCCGAATAAATCGCCGAACACATCGCCAAAATCCTTGAAGGCATGAGAATCCTGGAAGCCACCGCGACTCCAGAAATCCTGCATCTGATCATCCACGCCAGCGTGACCATACTGATCGTAACGCGCACGCTTCTCTTTATCGGACAAGACCTCATAAGCTTCCGTGATCTCGCGAAACTTTTCGGCTGCCGCTTCGTTATCCGGGTTACGATCCGGGTGGTATTTCATGGCCAGTTTGCGGTAGGAACGCTTGATGGTTTTTTCATCCGCGTTTTTATCCACACCCAGCACTTCGTAATAATCACGCTTTGACACGCAGCTTCTCCTGAAGGAATTTCTCAAACGGAAAAAGCAGAGCCGTTTCCGACCCTGCTTTTCACCATCTTACGCAGGCGGATACCAGCGTTTATTTCTTGTTGTCATCCACAATCTCAGCATCAACAACATCGGCATCTTTGCCTTTGTCGGAAGATGCCTGCGCATTAGCCGCATCCGCTGCGCCGCCATCCTTGCCGGCAGCAGCCTCTGCCTGCATCTTCTGATAAATCACCTCGCCCAGTTTCTGCGAGCGCTCGGCCAGCGTTTCCTCGGCCTTTTTGATGGCTTCCACATCACTGCCTTCCAGGGCTTTCTTCAGGCCATCCAGCGCCTCTTCAATCGACTTGCGGGTTGCTTCATCCACCGCATCGCCATGCTCTTTCAGTGATTTTTCCGTGCTGTAAACCAGTTGATCGGCATGGTTGCGGGTCTC
>WFOJ01000205.1 GCA_015488125.1 Mariprofundaceae bacterium | reverse complement strand
CTGGTATTGCTTGGTGAGTCTTCGGTATATGCCAGCCTGTTAATTCGGCATTTTTCCGAACAGCTGGATTTTCTCCCTTACCGTCAACGGATGCTGGAGCAAAGAAGACGAGCATGGATCGGCTGATCGTTGAAGAAAAACTGGAATCATTGCGCCGGTGTCTGGCACGTATTAAGCAGAAATGTCCGCCCACAGTGAATGCGCTGATGGATGATATTGATGCTCAGGATATTATCACGCTCAACCTGACCCGCGCAGTGCAGTTATGCGCGGATATCGCTGCACATTTGGTAGCTGAAATGGATGACGTAAGGCTGCCAGACAGTACAGGTGGGTTATTTGATGCTCTGGCGAAAGAAAAAGTACTGAGTGATGCGGTTGCGAGACGTATGCGCAAGGCAGTGGGTTTTCGGAATCTCGCAGTGCATCAGTATGAGGAAGTCGATTGGCATATCGTGCATGTGATATGTCAACAACGCCTGGATGACTTTTATGAATTTGCAAGAGCCGTGACTGACTGGCTCGATCAGGGTAGATCACGTGTCACCGCAGATTGACGATTTAGCCGCAGTGCGCAGGATTGTGTTAAAATATCTGGGGCACTGGCCGGTTCGGGTGTATTTGTTGGATTCCCGGACGCGAGGCGGTGCCGTGCCCGGCTCGGATATTGATATTGCTTTGCTGCCAGAGGGTGATATGCCGGTGGACTGGCTGGCAGGCCTGCGCGAGCAACTGGAAGCCAGCATGTGCTTTGCGCCGTCGATGTACTGAATGTACGTGATATCAGTATACCATCAGCAGAAAGTTGGTTATTACTACGGGAAGTGCGCCATGCTTTTGCGCATGAATATCCTGATGATGCGGCACTTCAGGCATCCATGATCAACCGGGCTTTCGTGCTGGCTGTACTAACGCACATTGGAACGTTCGCGGCGCGCTTTGCGCTGCTTAGGGAGTAACGGCAACCATGCACCAAACGGCAAAAATTTATGTAGCCGGGCATCGCGGTCTGGTTACCCAATAAATCTTGTAACTTTGATAACGGGAAATAGGTGATGACCCCACAATACAATAGTTCCTTACTGACACGGTATTATTTGATTTTTTATACTGTTAAACCATGCTCTGGTGGGCTGCAATGAAAGGAATTATCCTGGCTGGTGGCAGCGGTACACGCCTATATCCATTGACGTTGGCAGTCAGCAAGCAATTGATGCCTGTGTATGATAAACCCATGATTTACTACCCACTTTCAACCTTGATGCTATCGGGGATCCGTGACATCATGATCATCTCAACACCACATGATTTGCCAATGTTTGAGAAAGCACTGGGTGATGGCTCGAAGTGGGGTATCTCATTGTATTACGCTGAACAAGCTCGACCCGAGGGTCTGGCGCAGGCTTATCATATTGCCGCAGACTTTGTGAACCATGAGCCCAGTGCCTTGATACTGGGGGATAACATCTTTCATGGTCATGGTATGGTGGCAAGCTTGCGGAAAGCGGTTGATCGTGTAAATTGTGAGTCTGCTGCAACGGTATTCGCTTACCGGGTTCGTGACCCGGAGCGATATGGCGTGGTGAATTTTGATGCAGAAGGACTCGCTCTTTCGATTGAAGAAAAGCCTATCACACCCAAATCACAATATGCTGTTACCGGCTTGTACTTCTATGATGAACGCGTGGTGGATATTGCCAAAACAATCAAGCCATCTGCCCGTGGAGAACTTGAAATCACGGATGTTAACCGAGCCTATCTGGAGATGAATGCCTTACACGTGGAGAAACTGGGGCGTGGTGCAGCCTGGCTGGATACTGGAACGCATGAATCACTGATGGATGCCGCGCGCTATATTGAAGTGATAGAAAAGCGACAAGGCCTGAAAATTGCCTGCCTGGAAGAGATTGCCTGGGAGCTGGGATATATCACTGATGAGGCACTTGCCGCCTTGGCAGAACCATTATTGAAGAATAGCTACGGCCAATACCTCATGCGAATACTGAAGGAAGGCACAAGTGAAAACTGTTGAAACGAACTTACCGGGAGTTCTGATCATCGAACCGACAGTGTTCGGTGATGCACGCGGATTTTTTCTGGAAACGTTCCACAAGCAACGCTATGCGGCATACGGCATTCCGGGTGAAGGATCGGAGTTTGTGCAAGACAATCACTCCCGCTCGCGCAAGGGAGTGTTGCGCGGCCTGCATTTTCAGCTGAATGACCCGCAGGGGAAACTGGTCTCGGTAGGAACCGGCGCGGTGTTCGATGTGGCGGTAGATGTGAACCCGGATTCGCCAACTTATGGGCAATGGGTCGGCGTGGAACTGAACGAGAACAATCATCGCCAGTTATGGATTCCACCGGGTTATGCGCATGGCTTTTGCGTACTCAGTGATGTGGCCGATTTCCAGTACAAATGTACGGCATTGTATAACCCGGCTTCGGATGCCGGGGTAGCCTGGAATGACCCTGATCTGGCCATTGACTGGCCGATTGATACGCCTTTGTTGTCGGATAAGGACAAGGCCCTGCCGACCCTGCAACAGGCTTCTCGCGAGCGCCTGCCGCGATGAGATTATTGATTACCGGCGCCAGAGGCCAACTGGGTACAGAACTGGTACGTCAGGCGACAGGGCATGCCTGCATCGCCGTAGGCCGGGATGAACTGGACATTACCGATACCGGGGCGGTCAATGCTTTTGCTGCGGAGGCAAAACCCGATGTAATCATTAATGCGGCGGCCTGGACGGCAGTAGACAGAGCGGAAGAGGAAGTCGAAGCAGCCTTTGCGGCGAATCGGGACGGGCCCGCATATCTGGCTGATGCCTGTGCCTGGCTGGGAATTCCGTTGATTCATGTATCCACTGATTATGTATTCGATGGCCGCAAGCAAGGCGCCTGGGTCGAGGATGATCCGATTGCACCGCTCGGGGTATATGGTGCAAGCAAGGCCGCAGGCGAGGCCGTGGTGCGCGAACACTGTCCGCAACATATAATTCTGCGCACCAGTTGGGTATTTTCCGCGCATGGCAATAATTTTGTCAAAACGATGCTCAGATTGGGCAGGGAGCGGGAGCAGCTTGGCGTTGTGGCTGATCAGTTCGGTAAGCCGACTGCTGCGACTGAACTGGCACGCGTTATTTTGACTATTCTGCCGGACATGAGCGGGCATTGGGGGACGTATCACCTGGCCCAGCCGGAGGCAACACACTGGTATGGCTTTGCCGAAGCTATTTTCGATGAGGCGCGGCGGCAGGGCATGGCACTACGCATCCGGCAGCTTGATGCCATTGCGACAAGTGATTATCCAACCCCGACCCAAAGGCCGGCAAACTCCGAATTGTTGTGTGATAAGCTTGAATCGACGTTTGGCATCACCATTCGTCCCTGGCGCGAATCGCTGGCGGAGGTGATGCAGGAAGTCAGATGCAAGATGGGAGATGCAGCGTGAAGCGAACTCATCAGGGCGATCCAGAGTTCCTCAGGTTTCTTTTTATTGCACGGGATTCGCTATGCGAGTTGGAAACACAGGTAATGATTGCGCATAACCTCGGTTTTTTCGCAACAAACGAAGCAATCATGAACCGAATCAACGAATTGTTTACCCGACTGAACGCCCCGATTCGTTTCATCCAAAACAAGGCGAGGGAATCATGACATCTCACAACTCACATCCGACATCTCACAATTTCTATACTCCGAAAAACATGCTGGTAACCGGAGGAGCCGGGTTTATCGGCTGCAATTATGTGCGCTATATGCTGGAAACGGATGTGGATGTGCATATCGTGAATCTGGATGCGCTAACCTATGCGGGAAGCCTGGATAATCTTGAAAACCTGCCGGATGCATCGCGGCATACGTTTGTGCAGGGCGATATCTGCGATCGGGAGCTGATCGACCGGCTGTTGCGCGAACATGAAATCGATACGATCGTACATTTTGCCGCCGAATCGCATGTCGATAATTCGATTGCCGGACCGGAAATCTTCGTCAAAACGAATGTTTTGGGCACGTTTACGCTGCTTGATGCCGCGCGCCAGTATTGGCTTGAGGAGTTGGAAGGGAGGCGTAAGGCGTTGGATGGAAGATGGAAGACGGAAGATGGAAGATGTGAGACGGAAGATGCGAATACATCTCACATTTCACATCTTTCATCTGACGAAGCTCTCCGTGCTTCTTTCCGTTTCCATCATATTTCTACCGATGAAGTGTACGGTACACTGGCCGCCGATGATCCGGCGTTTACCGAGACCACACCCTATGCGCCGAACTCACCGTATTCGGCCTCGAAGGCCGGTTCCGATCATCTGGTGCGCGCCTGGTTTCATACCTATGGTCTGCCGGTAACGACGACGAACTGTTCAAACAATTACGGCCCGTATCAGCATGCGGAGAAATTTATTCCGACCGTGATTCGTTCATGTGTCGAACAGACTCCGATTCCTGTCTATGGCGATGGTACGAATATTCGCGACTGGCTATATGTACGCGATCATTGCTCAGGCATTGATGCCGTGATTCGCCGAGGAAGAATCGGCGAGGTGTACAATATCGGCGGCATTAACGAATGGCGGAATATCGATATCTGCCGCCTGATCTGCGGGCTGATGGATGAGATGATGCCGTTGGATGACAGACGGGAGGTGGAAGATGAAAATACATCTGACACCTCCCATCTTACGCCTCACACTTCACATCTCACCTCCTACACTGACCTTATTACCTTTGTGCAGGATCGCCCCGGCCATGACTGGCGCTATGCGATCGATGCGACGAAGATGGCTGCGGAGCTTGACTGGCAACCAGCGGAAACATTTGAAACAGGTATTCGTAAAACTGTGCGATGGTACTTGGATTGCAAGTGAAGATAGCACTTGGAGGAAAAAACAAGCATCTACAAGAAGTTTTCAAGGGAGCCTCATCAGCGTTGCTGATTCGGGTTTTGGGAACGGTTATCGGTTTTGTTGTGAGTGTTATGATTGCCAGATTTTTGGGCGCAGAAGGATCTGGAATATATTTTCTGACGATTTCAGTTGTGATGATTGGTTCGACAATTGGTCGTTTGGGATTTGATAATACTGTCGTTCGCTTTATTGCCGCCCATGCCTCCCAAAACGAGTGGGCTGAAGTAGGTTTTGTTTATCGGTTGACGATCAAACTCGTAGGGATAACCTCGGCATTAATGGCGGTGCTGTTATTTCTTAGCGCCGATTGGGTTGCTACCGAAATTTTTGGCAAGGTTTATATGATAGTTCCGCTACGCATCGCCTCAGTGGCCATCTTGCCTTTTTCATTACTGATGATACACGCCGAATGCTTGCGCGGGCTAAAAAAAATACCTTCATCTCAATGGATTAAAACCGTATTTATTTCGCTAGGAGTCTGTCAGACTTTGGAAATCGTCACGAGAAATAGCGGGTTGAGGCAAATAGACGACCTGTTGGCGGTAAATAACCGCGCTATTTAACAAAGACAGGGCGAAGATGTGGCCAATATCCGGTTTTTCGTAGTAGATTTGCCAAAGGCCGACAGGCTCCTGGCGCGGTAGATATTTTCACACCTGCCGACATATGCCCACATCATGCGGATGTGGTTGCAGGCATTGCGCGAAGGAAGCAAAGAGGAATAGTACGAATGAAAAAAGCATTGATCACCGGCGTGACCGGGCAGGATGGCTCCTATCTGGCCGAACTGTTGCTAGAGAAAGGCTATGAAGTACACGGCATCAAGCGCCGCGCTTCTTCCTTTAACACCCAGCGTATCGATCATATTTATCAGGATCCGCATGAAACACACAAGAATTTTTATCTGCATTATGGTGACCTTACAGATTCTTCCAATCTGACGCGCTTACTGCAGGATATTCAGCCGGATGAGGTCTATAACCTTGGTGCACAGTCACATGTGGCGGTGAGTTTTGAATCACCGGAATACACCGCTGATGTGGATGCCATGGGAACTCTGCGTCTGCTGGAAGCGATTCGCCTGCTGGGACTGGAGAACAAAACGCGCTTTTACCAGGCATCAACATCAGAGCTTTATGGCAAGGTGCAGGAAATTCCGCAGAAGGAAAGTACGCCGTTCTATCCCCGTTCACCCTATGCAGTAGCCAAGTTGTATGCTTACTGGATCGTGGTAAATTACCGTGAATCTTACGGCATGTATGCCTGCAACGGCATTTTGTTTAACCACGAATCGCCACGCCGTGGTGAAACCTTTGTGACGCGAAAAATTACCCGTGGTTTGGCTAATATTGCTCAGGGACTGGAATCATGCCTGTACATGGGCAATATGAACGCACTGCGCGACTGGGGGCATGCCAAAGATTATGTGCGCATGCAGTGGATGATGTTACAACAGAATGAAGCAGATGATTTTGTGATTGCCACGGGCGTGCAGTACTCTGTGCGGCAGTTCATTGAATGGTCAGCGGCTGAACTTGGTATCAGCCTGCGCTTTGAAGGCGAGGGTGTGGATGAAGTGGCTGTAGTTACTGCCATCGAGGGTGACAAGGCACCGGCGGTTAAGGCTGGCGATGTGATTGTGCGCGTGGATCCTCGTTATTTCCGACCTGCCGAAGTAGAAACACTGCTCGGCGATCCGGGCAAGGCAAAAGAAAAGCTCGGCTGGACACCGCAGATCACAGCGCAGGAAATGTGCGCGGAAATGGTGGCCGAAGATCTGAAGGTAGCCAGGCGACACGCCTTGCTGAAAGCACACGGACATGATGTGCCGGTGGCGCATGAATAATGACTGGAACGCATGCGTTGGGCGATGCAGCGTATGCAGGGGTTTATACCATTATCAGACGATGCCCTGAATAATGGGGATATTGCGATGCTTGATCAGTTTTCCACCCGGCTTGCCAAACTTCAGGATCTGATGGGGGCGAAACTGTTTCCCCTCGTACTGGAAATGACAAAAGAGCAGGGCAGCCTTGATGCGTTTATCGACAAACTGAACCGACTGGAAAAAATCGGTGCGATACCATCAGCGGAAGGCTGGTTATTGCTACGGGAAATGCGCCATGCTTTTGCGCATGAATATCCTGATAATGCGGCACTTCAGACCTCCATGATCAACCGGGCTTTCGTGCTGGCTAAACAATTGCTGGCTGTACTAACGCACATTGAAACGTTCGCGGCGCGCTTTGCGCTGCTTAAGGAGTAACGGCAACCATGCATCAAACGGCAAAAATTTATGTGGCCGGGCATCGCGGTCTGGTTGGTTCGGCGATTGTCCGCGCCCTGCAGAAACAGGGCTTTGATCACCTTGTGTTGCGCACTTCATCTGAGCTGGATTTGCGTAATCAGGCTGCGGTGGATGATTTTTTTGCTACAGAACGCCCGGATTATGTGTTTCTGGCGGCAGCAAAAGTCGGTGGCATTCATGCCAACAACAGTTATCCGGCGGATTTCATCCGCGATAACCTGCAAATTCAAACGAATGTGATTGACGCAGCTTATCGTCATGGTGTTAGGCGTTTATTGTTTCTCGGTTCATCCTGTATTTATCCGAAGCATGCACCGCAACCGATGCCTGAATCATGCCTGTTGGGCGGTGAACTGGAGCCGACGAACGAATGGTACGCGATTGCCAAGATTGCTGGCATCAAAATGTGCCAGGCGTACCACAGGCAATATGGCTTTGATGCGATTTCAGCCATGCCGACCAATCTCTACGGCCCGAATGATAATTTTGACCTGGAAACCTCGCATGTCTTGCCAGCGATGATTCGCAAATTTCACCTGGCGAAACTGGCACAGGCAGGGGATATTGATGCTATTGGTCAGGATGAGGCGCGTTATGGCCGCATTCCTGATGATATTCTGGCGGGCTTGCAATGTCGGCGCGAGGCAAGCGGTGCTATTGTCCGCAATGATATGAGTGAGGATGTGGAAGTGGTGCTGTGGGGAAGCGGTTCGCCATACCGCGAGTTT
>WFOJ01000204.1 GCA_015488125.1 Mariprofundaceae bacterium | reverse complement strand
ATGTTCCGTCATGGCTGCCGTTTGTGCATACGCTGATTCCGGCCATCGCCGATTTTCAACCGGCGCAGGATCGCGGTGTACTGAATGCTGCCGGTCATGCCTTCGGCATCCTGATCTGCTATGAATCCATCTTTCCGGAAGAAGCACGCCACCGGGTGCAGCATGGCGCAGAGGTTCTCATTGTTGCCAGCAATGACGCCTGGTATGGCACATCGCCAGCCGTCTGGCAGCATACGCAGGCTGCCCGCGCCCGCGCTGTCGAAACCGGACGCGATGTTTTGCGCGTTGGCAATACCGGCATTACCGTTGCCATTACGCCGGATGGTCGTTTGCAAAAGACACTGCCATGGTGGCAGCAAGGTGCACTAAGGGCAACGTTTCATCCCCGGCAACAGCGAACATGGTATAGCCGCTTTGGTGACACCCCTTTGCTATTGCTGTTGGCGGCAGGCTGGCTATTCATGATCGTCCGCTGGTGGACAAAAGAGAGAAAAAACACACAATCCCGACCATGACTGCAAAGATATTAGATGGCAAGGCGCTTGCCCAACGATTGCGCACCGATATGCGCGCCCAAACCAGCCAGATGCAGGCCAGTCATGGTCGTGCGCCGGGGCTGGCTGTCATTCTCGTCGGTGAAGATCCGGCTTCGCAGATTTACGTCAACAACAAAAAACGTGCCTGTGAAGAGGTCGGCATTATTTCCTTTTCGCATGCTCTACCTGCCAGCACCAGCAAAGAGCATTTGCTGGGGCTGATTGCCGAGTTGAACCGCGATGCACATGTTGATGGCATTCTGGTGCAATTACCACTGCCGGATCATATCGACCCGGAACAGATCATTGAAGCCATTGATCCAGCCAAGGATGTGGATGGCTTTCACCCCTATAATCTTGGCTGTCTGAGCGCTCGCAAACCAGCTCTGCGCTCCTGCACACCTTACGGCTGCATGCGTCTGCTGGAAGAAACGGGTGAAGACCTTCATGGCAAGGAAGCAGTGGTGATTGGTGCCTCGAATATTGTTGGTCGCCCCATGGCGCTGGAGCTATTGCTTGCCGGCAGCACTGTGACCATCGCCCATCGTTTTACCCGCGATCTTGCTGCTCATATCCAGCGCGCTGATATTGTTGTTGCCGCCGCCGGCAAACCCGGACTGGTGAAAGGCGAATGGATCCGCAAGGGCGCGATCGTCATTGATGTTGGCATTCACCGGCGTGAAGATGGCTCACTCTGCGGCGATGTTGAATTTGACGAGGCCGCAAAGCGCGCTGCCTGGATCACCCCCGTGCCCGGTGGTGTTGGCCCGATGACGATTTGCATGCTGTTGGCCAATACCCTGCAGGCACACAACGCGCGTTTTTAGGGTAGGCATGCGATGAATTCAATCGTTCAAGACGGTTGTATCGGTGGAAACAGCACCCTGAATGTTGAACCCTGACCTTTTTTACTGGTGACCTTAATTGCGCCACGATGACCGCGAACAATACCGAGAATTGCGCTCATCCCCAAGCCGCGTCCGGTGAACTTGGTAGTGAAAAAAGGCTCAAACAAGTGCTTTTTAATGTGTTCATCCATACCGCAACCGGTGTCCGTCACTTCAAGAAAAACGTAAGTACCGGCAGGAATATCGTCCTCTTCAACAAAATGATGACGCAAGTAATTGCTATGGGCCTGCATCATGCCCGTGATGATCGTGATGTTGCCAGGATGTTCACCGATCGCTTCATCAGCATTGATGACCAGGTTCATGATCACCTGTTGCAGTTGCGCCTGATCTGCCTCTATTGTTAACAAATGATCGGCCAGTTCGTAGTGTATGGTAACGTTTTTATGAATGGATACCTTCAGCAGCCCCATGATTTCGGCGACAAGTGCCGAAAGATCAGTTTTTTTGACAACAAGTTTACCTCTGCCGGAATAGGCCAGCATTTGTCGGCAAAGATCTGCCGCGCGATGACTTGTTTTCTCAATCACCATCAGGTTTTCGTATGAGGGATCTTCCTTTGTCATGCGGAGTCGAGCCAGTGCTGCATGGCCCATAATGGCTGTCAGCAAATTATTAAAATCATGTGCAATCCCTCCTGCCAGCACACCGAGGCTTTCCAGCCGTTGCATATGTTCCAGTTTTTTCTGTTCCTGTTTTTCTCCAGTTACATCCATATCAATGCACAAATACCGAACAACACCTTCCTGTTTATCGAAAAGGGGAGCTATATGGCGCCGCAGGATTTTTTTGGCTTCAGGATTCGTCTCACGATTGCCATCGTCTGGTTGCACAAAAAGCTCTACTTCTCCTGACCACACTTTACACTGCTGCATAGCTGTGGCCATCGCCCGATCCAGTGCTTCATTATGATGATTACCATGAAGTTCATAAAAATGCATGCCAACCATTTCCCGTACATGACGTGCATGGATCCGTGCAGCTTCCTTGTTGGCATAAGTGATTCGGTAATCCGGGCGTGGGCCGATTAACAGCATGGAAGCGGGGGAACACTCAATAGCAGCACGTAATATCGCATTATTTTGCTCTGCCTGTACGCGGTCACTCACATCACGCATCGAAACCAGAACAGCGAATTTACCTGCCTCTGTCACAAACGGAATGCCCTGTACCTCACCCCAGAACATGCTGCCATCCACGCGCAACAGCTTCTCCAGCATTAACGGCACTGGCTCACCATCCACAACTTCGTGTTGCATACGCCTGATCACAAGTTCACGGTGATCAGGATGCACTCGATCCACTACTGGCGTACCGATCAATTCGGATAAACTGTTGGCCCCAAAGATATGCAAGGCTGCTGGATTCAACATTTCCCAACGTCCGTTCTGGTGCACACCGACAGCATCAGGAATTAACGTAAATAATTGCCGAAACCGTTGTTCGGATGCTTCCGTTCGTTTTTCGGCTTCCCTACGTGGAGTATCGTCCAGGATCACAGCAAGTATGGCGGATTCACCATCAAATTCGAAATATCGGGCGTAAATGGAAGCGTAAAAGCGGCTACCATCTGCTCGTCGTAATTCGCTTTCAAAACCATCCGCCTTTCCCTGCTCTTTGAGTATATGACGTAGATGCTGGCGATCTTCCGAATGCACATAGACATCATTGGAAGACATGCACGCGGCGCTTTCCGGATCATAACCGCCCAGGGCATAGCCTGCCGAATTGGCATAAAGCAATGCACCATCACTGATGCGCGTTACCACAGTGGCTACCGGAATGGTTTCCAGCAGCATGTTTTGCCGACGACTGGTTGCCTGAAGCTGCTGGCGTTTTTCAATAACAGTGCTTAAATCCCGGATCACACTCTGAATTAACACAGTGTCACCGTGTTTGATCAGCGTTGTCGATATTTCACCCGGAAACTTGCTGCCATCCTGGCGTTGCATGCAGGTCTCACAACGAAATCGCTCTGTATTCAGCACTGTTTCGATCATCAGGTGTGATTGTTCCCGCTTTTCTTCAGGATAGATATCATAAATACTGGCATGGTCACCATGAGTGGAAGAAAAACCAAACATATCCCGTGCCTGCCTGTTGATGCGAAACAAACGTCCTTGTACATCATACAGGAAAATGGCATCGTTAGAGTATTCAAAAGCAGCTTCAAACAATTCGCGCCACTCATTTTCGCGTACGGTTTGTTCAATACTTTCGGTTACATCTTCATGACGTAACAACACCCAGGCCATGTTGCCCATGGCATCGTGAATTGGCGAAGCATCAGCAGCACACCAGCGCCCCCTACCTTCGGGGTTGCCTGGTGTTTGCTGGGGATCATAATAAACGGGTGGAATATGCAGACTCTCACCAGTAAATGCTCGGCGAATCATCGAGCCCTGTTCGCCATGTTGCAATTGTGGATCGGCAAGAATATTGTAGCCAAGTATGGTTTCAGGTGGTGGCCCCCATATGGTGGACCACGCAGGATTAGCATAAACACAATAACCATCGACATCGAAAATTTGAACGCTAAAGATGGCACGATCAAACAATGATCGGAACCAGCCTTCGGCTTCGGTTGTTGTCATGCAAGATGATAGATCGCGTGCCATGGCGACCATATTTTAGTGAATCACCAAATAGTCAAGTTCGGATAACATTCAAGGCTCAGATTTTGTAACCATGCATCACTCTCTTTCTGATTCGCCAGTCGATCAACGGCTGACAAATATCGAAAGTTTTTTGTAACGTTTAGCCAAAAATACCTGTGACATTCCTGCAAGACATGGCTAATTCACCGAATCACGCTTGCCAGCGCATCAAGAAAATAATCGGTTTCGCTGTTACCACGACCAATGCTCGGTTTCGCACGATCTTGCGAACTTACGTGATGAGGTATTCTCTGGATATTCAATTATCAGGAGTTTGTTGGGTATTGGCAATGTTAGAGCAATAGCACAGATTGTTGCCAACATTGACATACTTGAAAACTGTAGTGGGCTACTGAACAAAAACAGGAAAATATCTGCTCAATATTCATTTTTCGTAGTAGTGTTGGCTACCCCCCTCCCCCGACAGATTTCTGGGGAGATCGCCGTACAAACACCCCAAAGGTCAGGTTACAAAACCTGACCTTTTTTGATGAAAAACGCCTCTTAGTCGCGAATCAGGAGGCGGGTACAAAGGCATCCGCGTAAATGCGCTGCATATGTGCGCCAGCCATAAAGACGCGCTCACGCATGCTTTTAACAATGGGTGGATCGCCGCAAAGGTACACACGCATACCGGCAAAACTTTTGATGGTATCAACCAGCAGCGCATCAATCGCGCCCTGTAAACCACCTTCAGGTGCATCGCCATGCAGCACGCAGGGGTAGTAATGAAGCTGCTCATGGGTCGCTGCCAGCTGCCGCATTTCATCCATATAGTACAGCCCGGCAGTGGCCAGACTGGCATGAAACACATGAATATCACCCTGATGACCAGCCGTCAGGGCATCTCTGGCAATGCCATACAGTGGCGCAAGGCCGGTGCCCGTACCTGCCAACACCAGCGTCTGTTCCAGATCACCCGGCACATAAAAACAATCGCCGGTTGGTCCCTGAAAGCTTAATGTATCCCCGGTTTTCACATCCTGACACAACCAGCGACTCATGCGTCCATCAGGTAATTGTTTGACATGCAACTCAAGAAAATCTTCGTCGCGAATACTGGCCAGCGAATAGCTGCGCATCAGTCCGT
>WFOJ01000203.1 GCA_015488125.1 Mariprofundaceae bacterium | reverse complement strand
CTGCGGGATGCCATGTATGATTTTTCCCGCGATCCGGATGCCCATCGTCATGTATATCATCATACTGATGATGAGTTTGGCGCCTTGTTTGATGGCTATAATCATATGCTGGATGCCATTGAAGCACACCGCCAGGAATTAAAGTTTCAGCGTCAGGCGCTGGATGAACATGCCATTGTCACCACCGTCGATAATGAAGGTATCATCGTACAGGTGAATGAGCGCTTTTGCCAGCTTACCGGTTACGACAAACAGAAAGTCATTGGTCAGTCCTATCGGGATATTTTCTTTACCAAGGATAATGAACAACTCTCCCGTCAGGTCTGGCAAACCATCAATAATGGCGATACCTGGCGTGGCGAAATTTGTGCGCATCGCAAGGATGGCAGTACCTACTGGGTATATGCCAGCATCGTCCCCTTCCTTGATGAACATGGTCAGCCGCTGAAGTTTATCGGTGTCCGTACCGATATTACCGAACGCAAGCAGGCTGAAGAAGCCATGCGTCAGGCAAGGGAACTGGCGGAGGAAGCAACCCGTGCCAAGTCCGAGTTTCTTTCCATGATGAGTCACGAAATTCGCACGCCCATGAATGCGATTATCGGCATGACGCATCTGGCCTTGCAAACCACGCTGACTGACAAACAGCGGGATTATCTCAATAAAACACAGACGGCAGCCAGATCACTGCTGGCACTGATCAATGATATTCTCGATTTTTCCAAGATCGAAGCAGGCAAGCTTGAAATGGAAGAAATCCCTTTTGAGCTAAGCACGGTACTCAATGACCTGGCCAGTGTGGTTGGTTTGCGGGTGCAGGAGAAACATCTGGAACTGTTTTTCTCTGTGGAGCAGGAAGCCAGTGTTCCGCTGCTGGGCGATCCGCTGCGTCTGGGGCAGGTTCTGCTGAACCTGACCAATAATGCCATCAAGTTTACCGAACAAGGTGAAATTTCCATTCACGTGAAAGCGCTGACTGATGATGAGGGCGATGACGACAACGCCCACATGGTGTTGCAGTTTTCCGTGCGTGATACCGGTATTGGCATGAACAAGGCGCAGCAACAGCGATTGTTTCAGGCCTTTTCCCAGACGGACAGCAGCATAACGCGGAAATATGGTGGCACCGGACTGGGGCTGATCATCAGCAAGCGACTGGTGAATATGATGGGTGGCGATATCACTGTCAGCAGCGAACCAGACAAAGGCAGTTGCTTCACATTCACTGTTCGCCTGAAAAAAGACCGGCATCAGAAACAGCAACAGCTTAAACAGCTTGACAACCTGACCGGACTGCATGTGCTGGTGGTGGATGACAGTGAAACTTCACGGGTCATCATGCGGCAATACTTGCAGCGTTTTGATTTTGATGTGGTGACAGCGGCTTCAGGCGCTGAGGCACTGACCTGCATAACATCAGCAGAGCGGCCCTTTGATCTTGTCTTTATGGATTGGCATATGCCTGGCGATGATGGTCAGAGCATCAATGGTATGGAAACCATTCGCCGGATTCGTCAGCAACTGGGAGATGAGGAAATGCCGACGATTGTCATGGTCTCTGCTTGGGAGCGTGATGCTGTTCTTCAGGAAGCACATGACATTCTCCCTGATGGCTTTATTACCAAACCAGTCACACAGTCAAGCATTGTTGATGCGTTGCTGAATACGTTTGCGGAGCATCTCTCCGCTTCGTCGGCAGCAAAACCCGCTCCTGCGGCATTCGCAACCAATGCCTTGCAGGGCCTGCGCCTGCTGGTCGTTGAAGATAATGCGATCAATCAACAGATTGCCAAAGAGTTGCTCACTCGCGAAGGCTGTCTTGTGACGCTGGCTGACAATGGCCGGGAAGCATTGGATATACTTGCACGCGAGACGTTTGATATTGTACTGATGGATATCCAGATGCCGGAAATGGATGGTTATACCGCAACGCGAGAAATTCGGAAACACAAGGCATGGAACGCTCTGCCCGTTATTGCCATGACCGCCCATGCCATGGCCGAAGAACGACAGCGCTGCCTGGATTGTGGAATGAATGACCATGTCAGCAAGCCCATTGATATTCGGGAACTGGTGCAAACCCTGAGCCGTTACCTGCCACAGAGTAATAACGATGATCATGTTCAACCGCCTGCCAACAAGCATGATGTTGCTCCGGCGCTGCTTTCTGATGAGGAGATATCAGCCTGGATTGATATTCCTGCTGCGCTTAAGCTATTGGGTAACAACCAGGTGTTACTTGCTAATTTGCTTGAAACATTTATTCGCCGTTACCAGCAGGCCGATACCACAATGGCGCAATACCTTGAGCAGGAAGACTGGAGGCATGCCGATGAATTAAGTCATGAGATCAAGGGGACAGCCGGAAATCTGAGTGCCACAGCGCTGTACGAGGCTGCAACCAGACTGAATGATGCGGTTCGCCAGCAACTGCACGGTCAGCACAACGACGAACTGGCCGTGCTCGCTGATACCTTTGGCAAGGCACTGCGCCAAACCATCGAGGCCATGCGCCGCTACCCTGGCTGATTTTCGCCACTACCTGCCCTCGTTGCCCGTTCCGCAGAAGCTTCCTCCAGATCGTGAACAGGGCACAAACCACGAGAAATTCCGATGTAGGAGCGGTCTCCAGACCGCGAATGATTCCGCCGCATACGTTCGGGGCCGGGAGCCCCTCCTACAGAGGGAATCGCACACACTGCATCAAATGCAGGGCGGTCTCCAGACCGCGAACCGGGAATAAACCACGGGGAATTCCGATGTAGGAGCGGTCTCCAGACCGCGAATGATTCCGCCACATACGTTCGGGGCCGGGAGGCCCCTCCTACAGGGGGGATCGCATGCGCTGCGGCAAATGCAGGGCGGTCTCCAGACCGCGGATGCTACCTTGCTTCTCGCAAGTGCCTGCGTGTAAACATGGAGGCGCTTAGCGGCACATCAAAATCTACAGTTTCCAGCGTCAAAGTCGTTTTTTTACCGGGCTCACTCAGTGGCTCAATACTCCAGACGACGGGAATTCTGCGGCCATCCATTTCCCTCACATCACGATAGCGCATGGTGCGCACAAGCTGACCATGTTCATTATAATAATCGACGCTGAGCGGAATAAAGTCATGGTTAATGCGGTGGACAAGCTTGCCCCAAACCACGGCTGCATCGGGATGCGGTATGGATTCGATGACCATGACACCATCTTGATCCGCCACCAGCGTATGTTCATAGTCTTCCACCACTGATTCCATTTTGACCAGATCATCATTGGTGAAATCCGACCCCATCCATGAACTGAGCATCATGGAAGGTGGAATACGCAAGTCGCGTTCAAGACGGGGAATATACATCCAGAGCTTGCTTCCATCTTTGAGCCAGGTGGTATTCTTATCCTTGCGCGGTGCCAGAATACGCACGAAAAAGCGCTTGTGCTGACGATCATCCCAGGAATCAAAGCGCAATTCGCGTTGCCAGTCGGGCGTTGTGATCACCATGGTATAGCGGGCATAGCTGCTGTCAGAGCGCAACAAATCCTGCACCTTGCGCACGATTTCAGTGGCTGATGGCGTTGTTGCACAAGCCAGCGCGGGCAGCATCGCGACAACACAGCACAGGGGGATGAGCATATATTTCAGCATTCGATTGGTTTTTGCTCCAGTTGCATGGTAGCTACCACCGCGCCCAGGCCGCCCACCAGCGCTCCTCCCAGCAGCAATGGCAGTAACAGGCTCCAGTTGTTCAGGTTGACATCAGAAGCCGACAGCCAGCTTTGCAGTCCCAGCACCAGCGGCCACAGCATAAACCAGGCAAAGGCACCGGCACCAGCGCCCAGGGCTAGCCCTTCCAGCACAAATGGCATGCGCACAAACCATTCAGGTGCGCCAAGCAAACGCATCAAATGCACTTCATCAATGCGCGCCAGCAAAATCATGCGCAGGGTATTGGAGACAATCAGGGCCATAGCCACAGCCAGTACCAGGGTGGCGAACCAGGCCAGTGTCTGCACGCGCCCGAGCATATCGTGGACGCTGATCAGACGCAGTTCATCCTCATTAAGCTGTGCATGGTAGCGAGCGGCCACATCACGAAGATCAGCGAGTGAGAATTGACCGCGTTCATCGCCAAGCATCAGGCTGTACGTCACCGGCAGCGTTG
>WFOJ01000202.1 GCA_015488125.1 Mariprofundaceae bacterium | reverse complement strand
GCCGACGTGTGATTCCCAGCAATACCTATCTTCCGGCGCTGGCCCGCGACAATGTGGAGGTGGACATCAGCGGTATTGAATGCATGACGGCAGACGGCATTACCACCAGAAACGGTCAGCATATTCCGCTGGATATTATTGTTTATGCCACAGGCTATTATGCGTATTCCGATATGAAAAAGGCGTTGACGTTTCAGGTGTATGGCATCAATGGCCGGCATCTGAACAAAGAGTGGGAAGAAGAGGCTGTTGCCTACAAGGGGATTACCGTTTCGGGTTACCCCAATTATTTCAAGGTCAACGGTCCCAATACCGGCTCGGGCCACAGCTCACAGCTTTCCTACATGGAAGCAGCCACCGATTATATCGTGCAGGCGATCAGCGCGGTCAAAAGCGACCCGGGTATCAGGGCTATTGATGTCAAGGCTGATGTGCAGGCTGCCTATATGGCCGATATGCGCCGGAAAATGCAGCAAACCGTCTGGCAAAATGCCGCTTGCACGGCGTTTTACCGCAAAAACATGAAAGAAGAAGTCACCAGTCTTTCGCCGGAGCCAGTGACAGGGTTTATACTGTCGCGCAAGTGGTTTCGCCTGCGCGATTATCACATGATTCGCTGATGTTTGTGGAATAAACCACGAAAGCACACGAACATCAAAGCCATATCTCGTGCTTTTCGTGGTTATCAAACAGACTTGGGAGGATGACGTATGCAGACGATAGTTGAGGTAGAAGTCCAGGGTCGTGGCATGTATGAACTGACCCGTGATGTTCAGCGCTGGCTGGCTTCACTGGATGTGGAGCAGGGATTGTTGACGGCATTTGTCCGGCATACCAGTTGCTCGTTGATGATTCAGGAAAATGCTGATCCTGATGTTCGCCATGATATGGAATTGTATCTCTCCCGTCTGGTGGAAGATGGTCATCCCGGTTTTCGTCATCGCAATGAAGGTGATGATGATATGTCGGCACATATTCGTTCGGCGCTGCTGGGAGTGTCGCTGAATATTCCGGTGGCAGGTAGTCAGGCACTGCTTGGCACATGGCAGGGTATTTTTCTTTACGAACATCGTGAGCGCCATCTGCGGCGGCAGGTGGTGCTTCATGTACTTCCCGGGTGAATTTTCCAGTAAAGCCAGTTACCCTGTTCAATCAGTCGCGGTTGCTTGTTGAATGTACTTGCTTACCTCCCCCATATTGCAGGGTTGCAACAAATTGGACTGAAATGTCAATATGTTCTAGCCTTGACGCATCGTTGCATCGTGGAGAACAGTACAATGCCTCATCGGCCTATTCGCGTATTGATTGTTGATGATGAACCGCATATTCGAAAAATGGTAACCATGATCGCCAGGCAACTCAAGCTTGAAGTCATCGGTACAGCCAGGGATGGTGAGCAGGGCGTCGCCATGTTTCGGGAACTAAAACCTGATCTGGTGCTGATGGATATTAACATGCCCCGACTGAAAGGCACTGAGGCACTGAAGATCATGATGGCGGAATCACCGCAAACGCCAGTGATCATGCTGACTTCACTGGCTGCCACCGATGTGGTAATGGAATGCCTTGAGGCAGGAGCGCGAAATTATGTGCGCAAGGATGTTACGCCGAAGGAAATGCGCGGCCTGATTCGTGAAACCTGGAACGCCTACGTGCGTGAGCGCAAGGCAAAAGAAACACAACATTGAACTGTCAGCACGAAGATTCCGTGGGCCTGCCCTACTGCCGTCGGTGCGGCGTGCAATTAACGGGAAGACAATGTTCTGCGCATCATTTTAATCCTGATGATGCACGTTTTTGCGGCCAATGTGGTGAGGACCTCCGTCATCGACAAGCCGAAGCGGAAACAACGGCTTTTTTGCGTTTTGACCTCCGGCTGATGCTCAGGGAAGCGGAAGAAGATGAACATCAGGCGATTATCAGCAAGGAAATGGTTTCTCAGGAAGACATCCGGCGGCTACTGAAAAAACGGCGGCAACACCAATGAAGCATCATGTCTTCGAAAAACTTGCACAACGCGGCAATGTTCCCGACGTGCATATGCAACGCATCATCAATGATGCCAAGGGTGATTTGTTACGCACTGCCGAGCTGTTGATTCATCGCAAATGGCTGGATCGTGATGATGCCGGTCTGTTGGTCGGCGATGCCCTGCAGCGTTCTTATCTGAATCTTGGCAAGACGATTTTCAAACAGGATGCATTGAAGCTGATGACTCGCGAACAGGTGGAAACGCATCAGGCGATTCCCGTGTATATTCTTGATGGCGTTGTCACTATTGCTCTTAGCGATCCCAATAACACTAAAAAACTTCGCTTTCTCGAATCACTGATCGGCAAGCCGATCAGTCCGGTATTCACACTGCCGGATGAAATTCGTACAGCGATGATGATTCATTATGAATCATCGCCCAAGCTTGACGAGCTGGCCACTGATATTGATCTGGAAAGCCTGGCGCATCTGCCAGAAAATGTGCTGAAAAAGAAAATGGAGGCGCTGGTTTCCTCCAAACCTGTGGCCAAATTATGCGAATCAGTATTGCTACTGGCACTTAAGGAACGTGCCAGTGATATTCATATCGAACCGAAACAACATGAATGTATTTTCCGGTTTCGTATTGATGGCGTGATGGTGAAAAAGCTAAGTTTACCGCTGGAATTGTTTCACCCCATGTTGGCGCGTTACAAATTACTGGCAGATATGGATATTACCGAGCATCTGCGACCACAGGATGGACGTTTAAGCTTTAGCTTGCCAACACAGAAAGTGGACTTGCGCATGTCAACCTTGCCGACCATGTATGGCGAAAAAGTGGTGATGCGTGTGTTAGGCGGTCAGGGCACGACTGCCAGCCTGAATATTGAAAAACTCGATTTTTCCAGAGATGTGTTACAGGATGTACGACAGGTGCTGGCCCAGCCCAACGGTATTTTACTGGTCACCGGGCCGACCGGATCAGGCAAGTCCACCACGCTCTATGCGGCGCTGAATTACCTGAATCGCCCGGAGCATAATATCATCACCATTGAAGATCCGGTGGAATATGAAATCCCGACGCTCAATCAGGTGCAGGTGGACGACAAAGTCGGGCGCACTTTTGATAAAATTCTTCGCGCCGTGTTGCGTCAGGATCCCGATGTGATTCTTGTGGGTGAAATCCGCGATGTGGAAACAGCACGCATCGCCACCCAGGCAGCCCTGACAGGGCATATGGTGCTAACCACACTACACACCAACGATGCCGTTTCAGCGCTGACCCGTCTTGTCGATATGGGCGTGGAGACCTTTGTTGTCGCCCCCTCCATTGTTGGCGTTATGGCACAGCGTCTGGTGCGGCGTATTTGCCCGCATTGCCGGGAGGCCTGGATACCCGATGAGGATTACATGCGTTGCTATTTCCATTGGCAGGGAAAGATGGAGATGCCAACGCTTTATCGTGGCAAAGGTTGCGAAAACTGTAATCAGTCCGGTTATTTTGGGCGACTTGGCGTGCATGAGTTCCTGCGTGTCGATAACGACCTGCAACAAATGATGCTGCAAGGCAAAAGCACGCAGGAGCTGCGTCAGTTCGCACTGGCTTGCGGCTACCGTCCGCTGCGTTATGATGGCTTGAAAAAAGTATTGCGCGGCTTGACGACAGTGGAAGAGATATTGCGTGTCAGCAGCGATGAATGATTCCCTTCGCCCTGTTGGCATTGTTCATTCCTGTTTCAGCGAAAAATTTGGCATCCCGCGTCAGCCGGGACTGGCACCGGCAGCTACAGCCATACTTGAACTGCTGCCGCCCTGGAATACGGCTGATGCCGTGCGGGGACTGGAGGCGTGGTCGCACCTGTGGCTGATCTTTCAGTTTCATCAACACCGCGAGCGCAAGCCAACACCGACAGCGCGCCCTCCCCGACTCGGTGGCAATACGCGCTGCGGTGTTTTTGCCTGCCGTTCCAGCTTCCGTCCTAATCACCTTGGTTTATCGGTGGTGAAGTTGCAGCGCCTGGCTCACGAAGGTCGGCGATTGCACTTGCATCTTGCCGGTGTTGACCTTCTCGACGGGACACCCGTCTTTGATATCAAGCCCTATGTGCCGTACAGTGATGCGATTGCCGATGCTCGTGCGCCGTGGTCAACGCCTGTTGAGCCATTGTCCGTCATGTTCCTGCCTGCGGCTGAAGCGCAGTGTCAGCAGGCGGCCCGCCAGCATCCTGATATCCGCGAACTGATTGTACAACTGCTGCAACAGGATCCTCGCCCGGCATATCATCATAATGCCACACGTCCGTATCATATGCGACTATGGCAATGGGACATCACTTTTCGTGTCAATCATCATACGGCACAGGTGGAGGCATTGCAACGGATACCGTAAATGATGGTCAGCCATCGGCGTTGATTCTGCTGATCAGGGCTTCCAGCACCTTGTCCGCTTCATCATTGGCAATCTGGCATGTGCCTGCGTTTTCATGACCGCCACCACCATATTCCAGCATTAATGCACCGATATTGGTCTTTGAACTACGGTTGAGAATCGATTTGCCTGTGGCGAATACGGTATTCTGTTTATTCAGTCCCCACAACACATGGATGGAGATATTGCACTGAGGGAACAGCGCATAAATCATGAAACGATTACCTGCATAAATGGTTTCTTCCTGACGCAAATCAAGGACCACCAGATTATCGTAAACTTTGGCACAGCGCTGAAGCTGTTCCCTGAATAATGCTTCATGGGAGAAATACAGTTCGGAGCGCTCCTTAACATCCGGCAACGCCATGATTTCTTCAATGGGATGATTTTTGCAATAATCAATCAGTGCCATCATCAGGTTGTAATTCGAAATGCGGAAATCGCGAAAACGTCCCAGGCCTGTACGCGAATCCATCAGGAAATTGAGCAGCACCCAGCCTTGTGGGTGAAGGATCTCCTCGCGGGAGAATTGCGCTGAGTCCGCTTTATCCACTGCTTCCATCATATCATTCCACTCTGCCGGGAAGACGTCGGCACCACCATAATATTCATAAACGACACGTGCTGCGGAAGGCGCTTCAGGATCAATGATATGATTATCCGCCTTGCCTGTGTTGCGCATGGTTTCAGACAAGTGGTGGTCAAAAGCCAGGTGAGCTTCGGGCACATAAGGCAGGTTGGTGGTAATATCATCCGGGCCGATGCTGATCTTGTTGTCCTGCATATCCTTGGGGTGGACAAATTTGATTTCGTTCAGCATATCAAGATGCTTGAGCAAAACGGCGCAAACCAGGCCATCAAAATCGCTGCGTGTAACCAGTCGAAATTTTTTGTTTGTCATGCTGTCTTTCCCTCACTGGATCATTGCGCTTGTGTGATACCATGCATCACTAACCGAAAGCTCTGTCAGTTGTTGGCCACCTCACAGCATGCCTCATGGCGAACTGAAGAGCGAATTACAAGTACTCAGGCGGCGCATGCAAACGCTAACGCATGAACAGCCGTATTAGCAACTGCCGGGCATTTGGGTGCGACCAAAAGCCCAATATCATTTCACCAAACAATCATGCACGTGTTGCGCACAAACCGTACGCACCATGTGAGAATAATCATATCCCCGCAGCCGAATTAACCGGCGATGGTGAACCTTTGGGTTAAATGCCACTATGCCTTACCCTCCGGTTCGGGAAAATTTTCCTGATTCAGGTCATAAGTGCAACTTCGTATCATAGCCTGATTTCAACGTCTGTTATTTCTTCAAACACATCATATGGCGTTTTGAGATTCAGCTGCCTTTTCGGGCGGTCACTGAGCTTGTGTATGATTTCAATAACCTCCCGTCCCGGCGCACAGGCGGCATTTTGTGGGAATCACACTGACAAAAAGGTCTGAATGGCAGCGAATAAGCCTTGTTCGCCCGTGGCCGTCTGTTCGACGACCCACAAGGGGTGGTTGGCTGGCCATAGCGGCAGGAGTTTGACGGCATCCTTGGCGCTGGTGACAGGAAAGCGCAGGCTTGCAAAACGGGCAATATCCGCGGCCTGATAGCGGTAGTGATCGCGAAACAGCAAGCCTTGTTCCACGATGTAGCCCAGTTGCTGCAGGCTTGCCCGGAGGCGTTCGGGCCGGGCAATGGCAGCAATGAGCTGTACTTTGCTGCCTTGAGCCGGTGGTGGGCGCTGGCCGTTCCAGTCTGCCAGCCCGGCAGGCAATGCTGACCACTGCCATTCCTTGCCCTGGGTGACCGGGCGTAGCCGCAAGGGCAATGGCTGCTGGCTACTGCGCACAATCATATGTGCGCGATCAAGCGCGCTTAACGGCTCGCGCAATGGGCCAGCGGGAATCAGACCGCCATTGCCCACGCCTGCCTCAGGGATCAGAACGATATCACATTGTCGCGCCAGTTGCCGGTACTGGAAGCCATCATCCAGCAAGATCACGTTGCCCTTGCCTGAAGCGGCGATGTGTTGTGCCGCCAGCAGGCGGTTATGGGCAGCCATCACCGGCAACCCGCTCAAACGATGCAACATGAGCGCTTCATCACCGACGTTGCTGGCCAGACTGGAAGACGTTACCCATTGGGGAGCGGTATTTTTGCCGCCATCACCACGGCACAGCAACACAGGTCGCCATCCGGCCCGTTGCAGTCTGGCCGCCAGCCACAAGGTAAACGGTGTTTTGCCGCTGCCGCCAACGGTGATATTGCCAATCGAAATCAGCGGCAAACCGCAGGACTGAAGCTTGCTGGCGCGCTGTTGCAAATGCCGTTCGCTGATGCGCTGATAGATACTGGCCAGCGGCTGCAAGCCCGGCAGGGGAGTGGCGCGTTGCCACCATTGGCGTTCCAGCCAGCATCCAAGGTGGTTCAGCATGTACGCGGTAAGTACGCTTGTAACTGGTCCATCACGGCATCGAGTACGCCATGCTGCCGCTGCATGAAAGCGAAAGCATGAGCATGGAGTTGACGCAGCTCATCAGGACGTTGCAACAATCGCGCAACAGCAGCCTGAAGCTCGTCATCATCCCGGATGAGAATGATCGCACTGGCATTCCGCAATTCATTGACCATCGCGCGAAAATTCTGCACATGCGGTCCCATCAACACGCCACGTCCGCATACCGCTGCTTCCAGTGGGTTATGGCCACCGATATTCACCAATGAGCCGCCAACAATGACCACATCAGCAACGGCGTACAGCTGAGCAAGCACGCCCATGGCATCAACCAGCACCACATCTGTTTCAGCCAGCGCCTGCCCCTGTTGCCAGCGATGCAGACGCTCTCCCTGCTGCAAGACCTGTTCCGCAACATGATCAAAACGCTCTGGATGCCGTGGTACCAGTACCAGCAGTAATTCAGGGCATTGTCGCCGCCAATGGGGTAACATGCGAAGGACACGCGCTTCTTCATCATCATGGCTGCTGGCCAGCAACAGCAATGGCCGCTGGCCGCCGGGGTCAAGACGCTGGCGGAGCGCTTGAGTGTCCACATCTGGCGGCGCAATATCATATTTCAGATTACCAACGGCATGAATACGGGCCGTCAGGCCAAGTGCCCTGAGTCGCTGCGCATCCTGCTCACTCTGCGGCAAAAAGCATTGCACCGGACGCAGCCAGCGTTGCCATAGCCAGCGGCTGGCGTAATAGCGTGGAAAAGAGCGGTCGGAAATGCGGCTGTTAATGCCCACCACCGGGATGTTACGGCGGGCGCAGGCGGCCAGCATGCCGGGCCAGAATTCTGTTTCTGTCAACAGCATTAGAGCCGGTTGCAAGCGGCGCACCAGCAGGCGCATAAAGCCGGGCAAATCCCAGGGTAAAAAAGAAAGGCCGATATGCCCGTTCAACAAACGTCGGGCATGGGCGTGGCCTGTCCGCGTTACCACGGTCAGGTGAACGCGGTAACCATCTGCCAGCAGGCGACGTATCAGCGGCACAACTGAATTCACCTCGCCAACCGAGCAGGCATGAACCCAGATACAGCCAGGCATGGCTGCCGGCAAGGCCAACAGCAACTGCTCACGGCAACGCTGATGGCGCGGCGTAATCAACAGCAGCCAGGCAAAAAGAAGCAGGCCGAAATAATGCGACCCTCACCGGCGATGATATTATAGGTACGAGCAGCAGCGCGTGATTCCATGAACTCAAAACCAATGCCTGCCTGATGAAAAGCATCGACGAAGTCCTGTTCAGGGAAGACGATGCGCCGCCCTGTGCCGAGGATAAACACTTCCGGTGCATCATCCAGCACCGGTTGCACATCCTGAAGCGTCAGCTTCGACGGCGATGCTGGTCCCCAGGGGGCAATCAGCGTGGTGGCATGGATCATGATCCCCGTGTGACAGCGCTGATCCGGCAACTGGAAATAATCATCACCATAAGACCGCACCAGTGGCGTACCGGCAACAATCGCTGGCGAAATATCCGCCTGAAAGGAACCGCCCTGCATGGCTTAAGGCCGTTCTGCCATGGCTTTGAGTTCTTCTTCAGAAGGCCCGAAGCGACCTTCCAGCATCAGCATCACCGGACTGGCAATAAAAATCGAGGAATAGGTTCCCACCAGAATGCCAACCAGCAAGGCAAACGCAAAGTTATGAATCACTTCACCGCCGAGGAAAAACAGCGCCAGCACCACCAGCAGGGTTGTCAGTGAAGTCATCAGGGTGCGCGCCAGCGTTTGATTGATGGAAGCATTGCACACCGTGACTTCATCATCGGGGTTCTTGCGCTTGTGGTTGGCTTCCATGTTTTCGCGAATGCGGTCAAAGACGACGATGGTGTCATTCAGTGAATAACCGATCACCGCCAGCACCGCTGCTACCACCGGCAGGCTGAATTCAGCACCGGTAATGGCAAACACGCCCAGCACAATGCTCACGTCATGAAACAGCGCCACATCCGCCCCCAGCGCGAAGCGAAACTGAAAGCGAATGGTGACGTAAATCAAAATGGCCAGCATGGCCCACAATACCGCCTGAATGCCTGCTGACGTCAGTTCCTCACCCACCTGTGGGCCGACAAACTCCACACGCCGCATGGTCACGGCATCAGCGCCGAACTTCTTGTGCAGGGCATCAAGCACGGCGGTGCTGATCGTGGAAGAATTGCCATTGCTGGCGTTTTGCACGCGAATCATGATTTCTTCAGGTGCGCCGAATTCCTGAATCACCGCCTTGCCATAACCTGCTGGCAGCAATGCATCGCGCACATCAGCAATGGATGGGGGCTGCTGGAATTTCACCTCCACCAGCGTACCGCCGGTGAAATCAATGCCAAAGCTCAGTCCGCGCACCTGCGGAAACAGCATGATGATGGACAATAATACCATCACTGCCGAAAAGCCCAGCGCTATCTTGCGCTTGCCCATGAAATCAATATTACTGTCTGGTCGAATCAGTTCCATTTCCGGTATCCTTGTTGCGCCTTAAATACTGAGTGAGGCTATGCGACGGCCACGTTGTTCCACCGTCATGGCAATAATGGCTCGGGTGACGGTGATGGCCGTAAACATGGAAGCGATAATACCGACCGACAAGGTAACGGCAAAGCCCTTCACCGGCCCGGTACCAAACTGGAACAGCACGATGGCGGCAATCAGCGTTGTGATATTGGCATCCATAATGGTTGAAAAGGCTTTGGCATAACCACTATCAATCGCAGCCAGCGGCGTTTTGCCCAGATGCAGTTCCTCCCGAATGCGCTCAAAAATCAATACATTGGCATCAACGGCCATACCAATGGTCAGCACAATGCCGGCAATACCGGGTAGCGTCAGCGTTGCTCCGATCATGCTCATGGCGGCGACGATCAGCAGCATATTGAAGATCAGCGCCACATTGGCCACCAGGCCAAACATACGGTAATAGACGACCATGAAGATCAGCACCAGAATGGCACCGATAATAATCGAGTTCATGCCCTGATCAATGGAATCCTGCCCCAGGCTGGGACCAATGGAGCGCTCTTCCACCACTTCAAGCGGTGCAGGCAATGCTCCGGCCTTGAGCACAATGGCCAGTGCCCGCGCTTCTTCCGGTGAAAAACTGCCAGTGATCTGTGCCGTACCGCCGGAGATGCGTTCGCGAATCACAGGTGCGGAATTAACCGCGCCTTCAAGGATGATGGCAAAGCGCTCGCCGACGTGCTCCTTGGTTAAACGATCAAATACGCGGGCGCCCTTGCTGCTGAATTTCAGCGTAACGGCATATTCACCGTAGCGATTGTCAATGGACACACGCGCATCGGCTACTTCCGTACCGGAAAGCTCTACCCGTTTTTTCAGCAGATAAGGCTGACGAAACGGTTTGCCATTGCGCATTTCTTCCTTGCCATAGACGATTTCATCGCCCGGCGGGATATGCCCGTCCAGGGCTTTTTCCAGAT
>WFOJ01000201.1 GCA_015488125.1 Mariprofundaceae bacterium | reverse complement strand
TCTTCTTTTTGAACGTGGTGATCAGCATGTGCTTCCCCTTTTTTATTTTTTAACTACCAGCAAGACCCTTTGACGGTAGCTGATAACTGGTATGGCAGGCAATACAATTGTTCATTGTTTCCGCCAGTTTCTTCTGTATCGCGCTTGCAGGCTTACCTTCTTTGGCCATATCAGCAATTTCATCAAAGGCATAATGCGTACCAAAACCAAGCTTTTTGAATGCCAAAGGCAGCTTTGCCCGCAGGTTAAAATCCATCGTGCTGACTGCGGCACTACCAACGCTACGCGCAGCTTTATCCACAGTGGGAAGATCATCATTCGCTAATGCTTCGACGATAACCTGTGTGGTTTCCAACAACACACGCATCTCACCCAGCACGGCCTGCCGTTCCGCTGGTTCTAATACTACCGCTGTTCGCCCATCATCCCCTTTGGCTGTGCTACCAAGCACAATAAACTTGAAGCCCGCACCAAGAATAATGGCACTTAATAAACCAATGGTGATCCAATGTGGTAGTGTATTTTTCATTGTGGTTCTCCTGCCGTTTTGTATGCAATTAACTGTTCTGAAATATGTTGCAGTGTTTTAAGTGTGATCTGCTGTTCCTCTTCGTCTACATCTTGCAGCAACTCTTGCTGAAAGTCGCTCACCTGTGGAATCAAAATCGCCAATGCCTGCTCGCCTTCTTTTGTTAGCCCAACAGCGTAAGAGCGGCGGTCGTTGGCATTCAACGTTCGCACTACCAGACCTTTTTTCACCAGGCCATCAATGCGGCGGGTAATGGTTGTTTTATCACGCATCATCACGGCAGCAATATCCACCTGGCTCATTGCGCCCTGCCGAGATAAACGAAAGAGAATACCAAAATCTTGCGCCGACAATGCATAGCCTTTGTTAACAAAGCGGCGCGATATTTCTTCGGTCATCAAAAATGCAGCGCGATTCACCTGCATGCCGATAGCCTGATCTAACTGAAAATCAGTTGTAGCCTCACTCATTATTCACTCCTTATGAGCGAAGCCTAGCTATGTAGTTGCATAATGCAACTATTGCATACAACATCCATATTGCTGCTTTATGATTCCAGCCACGTTTGAATACTGGCCCTAGATGGAACACCACCGCTATGCACCAGTTTTTCATCAATAACAACAGCGGGAGTGGACATCACGCGGTAAGTCATGATCGCGGGTAAATCCTCGACTTTCTCAAGGTTCACTGTCACGCCAGCTTCCTCCGCCTGACGACGAATCATCTCAAACGTTGTTTTACAATTGACACATCCCGTGCCCAGTACTTTAATGTTTTTCATTGCATACTCCTTTGCATTTTCCAAAATCACAAAACGGCATCAAAAACCAGACCAACAATCAAAATACCACTTGCCACTACGCCAGCAAACGTAGCAATCAAACGTGGTTTCAAAACCTTGCGCAAGATCACCATTTCCGGGAACGACAGCGCAATCACACTCATCATAAAAGCCAGTACAGACCCCAGAGCTGCGCCTTTGGCCAGCAGTGCTTCCACAATCGGAATAATACCCGCTGCATTGGAATACATGGGAACGCCAATCAGGATGGCCGCAGGTACCGACCACCAGGAGGCATCTTTACCCATCATGCCCGCCATATAATCCTGCGGTACATAGCCGTGAATACCCGCGCCAATGGTCACGCCAGCAATCACATACAGCCAGACCCTGCCGACAATATCATGCACAGACTGAAACCCTGCCTGCAAACGATCTGCCATGGATAGTTTCCCGGGCCTGAATGCCGGGTCAATTCTGGCCATCTCCCGCACCCAGTCCTCAAGATGTGCCTCCATGTGTAACCGGCCAATCACCCAGCCGGCAGCAATTGCAATCGACAAGCCAAGCCCCAGATAGAGCAATGCCACCTTCCAGCCCACCAGGGCAAACAACAGCGCCAAAGCAATCTCATTAACCATTGGCGCAGCAATCAAAAAAGAAAACGTCACGCCAAGCGGCACACCTGCCTGCACAAAACCGATAAAAAGCGGCACAGCAGAGCAGGAACAAAACGGTGTGACGATACCAAGCGTTGCCGCCATGATATTACCTATCCCTTCATGCTTTCCGGCCAGTATGGCGCGGGTACGCTCTGGCGTGAACCATGAATTGATCATGCCCATCACCATCACCACGGCGATAAGCAGCATCAGCACTTTGGGCACCTCAAACACAAGAAAGCGCAGAGCATCGGCCAGATGTCCCGTTTGTGCCATTGGCAATGCGGCAACCAGAACGACTGAAAAATCAGACAGATGACTGTAAATCATCACCCACAACAGCACTGCGACCAGCAAAAAAATCAACGGATAATCTTCCGGGAATATTTTCAGTTCGCTTTTGCTGTGAAGCACCATGTTCCACATATATCACCTCGCAATTCATGCTCTTTCCACAGAAGACGAACGAGGCGCTAAAAAGATGCAGGTGTACTTTTTTTATCTGTGTTCATCCGTGGTTGGTTTTCTGTGAACCACAGACAAACACAGACATAAAACAAAACGTTATTGACGGAATGTGGCGTGGCACTGCACGCAGGAATTGATGGTGGTATGCAAGGCATCAAGCGAACGCCGGACATTCTTCGTTTTCAGGGCATCGCCCAGGGCATCGCCACGTTTATGGAATGTTAACCCCATGTTGCGGAATTCATCGTTGTCAAACATATTGCACATTTGTTGCATTTCTGGCGTAAGCCCCAGCTTTTGATGCGCGGTGCGCGATGCGGCATCGAATTTTCCTTCGGCAATATCGGCGATAATGTCATTCACTGCCGCTAAATGTTCGCGCATCATGGTCAGTTGCTGTTGCTTCATATGCGCGGGCAAATGAAGCGACGTTCTTTTGTCTGATGCCTCTGTCTGCATCATGTGCTGGTGCATCATGCCTGCCATATCGCCATGATCTTCGGCCCAGGCGGGCAGTGATACGCCCGATATGCACACCAATCCCAATAATATCATCATCTGTTTCATCACATATCTCCAACGGAACATTGATGACCGAAGGCTATGGAAGGCAAGCGTATTGGCGTATGATTTGAATCATACAGGTGGGTTAAAGCAATTTGAAGCAGCCACCTTTTCGTAGCAATCGTTTTGTTGCTTTAGTCTTTTGAGTTCCCGGTACTGTGTCAATCAGCATCCAATTTTGACCCCCCGTCAGCGTCCAAAATTGACCCCCCTATTACCGAGCAAATCAGGTTCGGTGCTCGAACCTCCAGCTCCTGTTTCCTGTCTCGATGATATCGCAATGATGGGTGATGCGATCGACATTGCGGTTGTCATCTTGGCGTCGCCGAATATCTGTGACCACTCGCCGAAACTGAGGTTGGTCGTGATGATCAGTGAGGTCGTTTCGTAGCAGGCATTGATCAGGTGAAACAGCCGTGCGCCTCCGCTCTGGGAGAAGGGCAGATAGCCCAGTTCATCAAGCACGACAAAATCGAGTCGCGCCATCTGTCTGGCCAATGTTCCAGCATTACCGTTTCGCTGTTCCTGCTCCAGTTGGTTGACCAGATCGACCACGCTGAAGAAGCG